>NZ_JATABF010000010.1:0-115990 GCF_036533715.1 Vibrio sp. M260121
GAGGCAACTCCAACACTTCTACTCAATGAGTGAGAGCTTAATACTTGAACCTAGGAGAGAAAGATCCTTCCCTAGAGTCGTTAAGAAAAAGCCAAGCCGATACCCTAGAAAAAACAATGCCGATCACCTTAAGTGAACGGCATTAGCGTTCATCGCTGCCTTTTGCTATTTGTCTTGTACAGTACTAACGAGAAGGTTTGAACTGAGACTTACGCATGCGGTTTAGGGCTGCCATTACATCCAATGTGCGTGGTTTTGCTAAGTCACCTTGTTTAGGTAGTGTCGCGTGCCATTCGCCAGAAAGCATATCTTCGATTTCTTTTGCTGGGTGGTTACACCAACCCGGAAGTTGGGCAATTTGGAACCACAACCAACCAATCGCGTTTACTTCATCCGCGGATTCTAGTTGTTCAAGTGCACTTAGGTCCGCGAACTCTTTACCAAATCGAAGAGAATCTTTGCCTTTCGCGTTCACGCGGAACTTACCGTCTGTCAGAATGTTCATCAGTGCTACTCGGTTCAATGCACGAGGGCGGAACGTTTGCAGACTCTCTTCAGATTCGTTATGACGCTGAGTAGGGTGTTGAGCAATCACTTGTTTTGCTTTTTCCGTTACATCAACCGCTTGGTAGTCGTGCATTTGGATTACGGTATCCGCAACGTCTAGGTAGTCACCTGAACCGCCCATAACGATGATGGTCGAGATCTCTAGTTCATCACGTAACTGGCCGATACGATCAACTAACGGTGTAATTGGCTCATCACCTTTTGCTACCAACGCCTGCATGCGCTCATCACGGATCATAAAGTTGGTTGCTGAAGTATCTTCATCGATAAGTAACGAACTTGCGCCTGCTTCAATAGACTCTTGTAGCCAAGCCGCTTGAGAGGTAGAACCTGATGCGTCTTGTGTAGAGAAATCAGCCGTGTCTTTGTCCATTGGCAAGTGATTGATGTAGTTCGATAGGTTCAAGTGATGAACACAACGACCATCTTCCGCACGAATCTTCATCGCATTTCCATCTGTCACGATGTATTCGCGGCCATCGCCTGGAATGTGATCGTAGATAGAGCGTTCAACGGCGTTCAACAACGTCGATTTACCATGGAAACCACCACCAACAATCAAAGTGATACCTTTAGGGATGCCCAAGCCCGTTACGTAGCCTTTGTTAGGCGCGTGTAGTGTAACTTGAAGTGATTCTGGCGCTTTGAACTCAACCGCGTCTTTCATCGGCAAGTCACAGTTACCTGCAATGCGTGGAAGGATGCTGCCATTCGCTACAAAAGCAACCAAGTTGTTTGCTTCTAGCTGCTCACGCAGAGATGCTTGGTCTTCAATCACTTTACAGTGCTCAATCAACGCATCTTTATTCAGCTCACGCTCTAGCGTCGCGCGACGGATAAACTTCGGCAAGTAGAAAGTAAGGATGTTGTTGGCTTTCTTACCAAGAACAGAACGACCTTCAGCTGGCAAGTTAACGCGGAAGCGAAGTTCAATGCCTTCTTCAGTGAAAAGCACAGCTGTGTTGTCTAGAACGGTTTGGCCGCTTAAAGAGATAGATACAGCGTTCTCTTGTTTCGCAAACTCGTCAAAGCTTCGAGCAATAAAGTCACGAGCCGCACGCTGATATGCAGGTGATTCATCTTTTAGCCATTCAAGACCGGTTAAAGACCAAGCGCGCGTTGCACGTAGGCGAGAAGCAGATGCGTATGGGTCGCCTTGAACGTAATCAATGTACAAGTCGAAATCACCGAAGTCGTATTGACCCTTGATTTGTTGGTATGCGCGGTAGTTCTGCTTTTCGATTTTCTTAAGCGTGGCAGTCAACTGATCCATGAAGATAATGGCCTTTTTATTGGAAGCGGGCGGCGATTATAGAAACCACCGCTTGCAGAGTAAAGGAAATGCTTAGGAAGAATAGGTGTATTGACCACCTAAAAGGTTTTGATTAAACAAACTTTGTTCAAATTCATTGCACGGCATAGGTTTACCATACAAAAAGCCTTGTCCAATATCGCAGCCTTCATTGATCAAAAACTGCTCTTGTTGGGCTGATTCAATGCCTTCTATGACCACTTGTAGATCGAGCTTTTTCGCAATGTGTATGATAGAACAAATGATGGCTCTGTCGTCGTCAGATTTCTCCATTTGTTGAACAAAGCTTTTATCGATTTTAATCGCGTCAAAAGGGTATTTCTTCAGATAACTGAATGATGCGTACCCTGTGCCAAAGTCATCGAGTGACAGTGTCACTCCAAGGTTGTGCAATTTATTCAATGTGTTACGAGCCACGACTTCATCTGCAATCAACGCACTTTCCGTCACCTCTAACTCTAGGAAGTGTGCCGGCAAATGGAAGGTTTCAAGTAGGTGTTCTATCTGTTCAGCGAAATTAACGTTTTGTAATTGAATAGGAGACACGTTGACAGCAATCTTGAAATTGTCCACCAGCTCAGACCACTGTTTGGCTTTATCAATCGCGGTTCGCAAGACAAAAGAGCCGACTTCAAAAATCAATCCGTTTTGTTCTGCCATGTGAATTAATGCTTCGTTGGATACATCACCCAAGACAGGATGACGCCATCGCAGTAGTGCTTCGGCACCTATCCATTTGTGCGTATGTGGAAGTACCTTAGGTTGGAAGTACAGCATTAAGTCATCATTGCGAACGGCTTGTAATAGGTAGCTTTCAAGCTGATTGTGATTGTTCAGTTCTTGAGTGTGGCTCTCACAGAAGTAGTTGTACGATTCACCAGACTCTTTACATAGCAACATGGCATAACAGGCGTTTTGCAGCAGTTGTTTGGCGTGACTGCTTCTGTGCGCTTGAACGACGCCAATATAAGAGTGAAGGTGGACTTCGTTTTCATCAATGTGGAAGTTGCCGACGCTAACATGGGTGATGTCTTCAAGTAAGTGCTGGACTTTTGATTCGATGTCTTCACCAGAGACAACAATCACCAAGTCGTTTGAACTTGGACGACCAGTCACAAAATAACTGGATTCGTTGTGGCCTAGGCGGAAGCGAAACTCTTTCAATACCTCGTCAAAGGCTTCAAATCCGTATTTTGTTTCGATACTGCGCGCGTTACTAAAACCCACGTTAATCACCATCAAAGATTGTTGGTCATGGTCCATGGTTTCTAAGATGTGGTTTAACACTTCTTCAAGTGCTACGCGGTTTAAGAAGCCCGTCCCATGATCGTGGGTCTGTTGATAACTTACTTGCTTTTCTGCGGCCTTACGTCGGTCGATTTCTTTTGTTAGCGAGTAGCTAAGTTGGGCGAGGTCAGTCGTTCTATTCTCGACTCTATTTTTCAGTTCGTTATTTAAGCGCAGTAACTTATGTTGTTGGAAAACGACGGCTAGTTGCGCCTCTATGGATTCTTTAAATGTGCTCAGTAGTTCTCGGTAGGTGTCATTGTACTGATTCTCTTTGGTATCGAGCATACAGATGGTGCCGAACGTCTCCCCGTTTGGCCAATAGAGTGGTAAGCCACAATACGAGATCATGCCGAGCTTAATATCAGGATTGTCTTTCCACTTTTCATCAATGAGCGCGTTAGGAACGATGAGTTCACGTTTGTTTTTAATGACATGCTCACAGTAAAGTCCATGACCAAGTTCTTCTTTGTCAACGACTTTATAAGGGTTGTTATCAGTCTCGCTGGAGGTATTTACTTCAATATGGTTTGGGTGGATACGCATGATCAGCGTCGTTGGGACATCCGCGATGCGCGCGAGCAGGTTGACGATATTTTGCCAGCTTTTCCGCATGGATTCGGGTATTTCATAATCTAGTGTTTGCAATGTACCCATATAGGTCATCCTTTCCCGTAATTTCACGTCCTGTGAAAGAATATCGTTTTTGTTTTTACACGAGCTTGTTATTTAACCACTCGTTTATTTAAAGTATAGGGGGGGCGGATTCGGAAACAAAAAAAAGTCCCGAAAACCTTTCAGGACTTTGAATTACTTGGCACTATCTCAATAGTGAGACGTTTTAAATTAAGGCTTTAATGCTTTCAGAGTCTTCATTGAGATGTCTTGAGCATAATCGACACCCTCAAAGTTAAAGCCGTTCAGTTTCATAAACTCGTCTTTAAAGCCGTCGTAATCACCGATATCAGCGAAGTTGTCTGCGTTCATTTGCTCTAAAAGTGCAGAAACTTCTTCTTGTACTTGAGGATCTAACTCAAGATCATCGATACGAATCAAACGTTCGCCATCAACGGGTACTTTGTTTTGGTCGTAAAGCTTTGTCGTGAACAGACGTTGCATTTGCTCGATACAACGCTCGTGAGTACCTTTCTCTTTCATTACGCGGTATAGCGCAAGTAGATAAGGGCTTAGAGCAGGGATGAACACACTTGCCTTGGTGACGAGCGCTTTACACACTGTTGCGTACGCAGCTCCGCCAAAGTTCGCCATCTTCATGTTCAATGCATGGCTGGTTTGGTGAAGGTCGACTTTTGCTCGGCCTAACGTACCGTCTAGGTATATAGGGTGTGTAACTTCTGGGCCCATGTAAGAAAAGGCAATCGTCTTACAACCCTTGGCAACAGATTCTGAGTTGATCAGTGTGTCTATCCAGCTTTCCCAGTCTTCACCACCCATTACTTTAATTGTGGCTTCAGCTTCTTCTTCCGTTGCTGGCGCCAATGTAGATTCTACCCATTGGTCGTTTTCCAACATTATTGAAGCGCCCGTTACCGATTCTCCAATTGGCTTAATGACACTACGCCAAAATTCTTCAGATTCAGGCTTAGGGCGAACGCCTGTTGCTAAGCTGTAAATCACTAAATCTACTTCACCCTCAAAGTAGGTTTCAATGGCTTCAATGACTTGGTTACGAACTGAGTCTGAGAAAGCATCACCAACGATATTTACTGCAGTGCGGCCGTGATGAATGGCTTCTTCTTTAAAAAAGATGTTGTTGTACCAACCAGCACTACCGACACCTTTGTCTGATGGACCGCGTTCAAATGACACGCCAATGGTGTCTGCTTCAGCACCACCAAATGTGAGGGCGATACGGGCGGCCAAGCCAAAACCTGAAGAAGCACCGATGATCAAAACACGCTTGGGGCCATTTTTGATCTGCGGTGCTTGTTTAACGTATTCAATTTGCTCTTTGATGGAAGCGCGGCACCCATACGGATGTGCCGAACGAGCTACAACACCTTGAATTAACGGTTCTATTTGCATTTTTATTATCTAACCTTGGTGAATAATACTTTCGACAGGGTAACGTAAAGTTAGGTAAAACTTATTGAGCTAGACCAGTAAAATTAGAGATGTTTAACCAATTCTTCGGCGACGAAGTCGGCAATGAAAGGTTGAGCTTCTGGTTTTGGGTGCAGGCCATCGTCCATCATCCATTCTGGTTTGACGATGACGTGCTCTAAAAAGAATGGCATTAGCGCGACTTGTTGATGCTCGGCGAGTTTCGGATAGATATCGTAGAACATATCACTGTATCGCTTACCATAGTTCGGTGGGACACGGATTTGCATCATGACAACATCCGCACCAGAATCTTTGATCATGGTAATCATTTTCGATAAGTTCGACGTAATAACATTAGGTGGAAAACCACGAAGGCCATCGTTAGCGCCGAGTTCAATAAGAACAAGGTCCGGCGTGTGTTGCTCAAGAAGAGAGGGTAAACGAGCTAAGCCATTGCCTGTGGTGTCTCCGGAGATGCTGCCGTTTACAACTTTTACATCTTGGCCGTGTTCTAATAAGGCATCAGGGAGTAAGCTAGGCCAGCTCTTCTCAATTGGCATCTGATAACCAGCGCTCAAGCTGTCGCCCAAAACAAGTAACTTTTCGCTCGCATGTGCGGTGGCGGAAAGGCAGAAAAATAGAACTAAGGAAAGTATACGAATCATGCAAACACCTGTACTTAAAGCACCTATTGTTCAAGCTAATTTAGTTTCTAAACAAGTCTCTACTAATCAAGAACAATTAACAATCCTTAAAAATGTAAATGTTGACATTAGAAAGGGTGAGAAGATTGCTATTGTTGGCACCTCTGGTGCCGGTAAATCGACGCTCATGACGTTGCTTGCTGGGCTAGACACGCCGACGTCTGGTGAAATCACGTTACTTGGACAAGAGCTATCTAAACTGGACGATGAAGCTCGCGCTAAAATCCGCGCAGATTCACTGGGATTTGTGTTTCAAAGCTTCTTGTTAATCCCGAGTTTGAGCGCACTGCGTAACGTTACTCTTCCTTGTCTTTTACGTGGTGAATCTGAAGATGACGCACGAGCGACAGAACTACTGACAGCGGTAGGGCTTGAGAAGCGTCTTGACCATTTGCCAAGTCAATTATCCGGTGGTGAACAACAACGAGTTGCTCTGGCTCGTGCATTCATGACTCAGCCAGAACTGTTATTCGCCGATGAACCAACGGGCAACCTTGATCATCAAACGGCAGAGAAAGTCATTGAGCTTCTGTTCGACCTTAATGAGCAGCATGGCACGACGCTGATCTTAGTTACGCATGACAGTCATTTAGCAAGTCGCTGTGACCGTGTCTATCGCATGGAAGCAGGTGAGTTAAAAGAGGAGGTGCTATGTCCGTGATCTCCTCAAGTGAACAAAGCTCTGCATCAAACAAAAAAGCTCATCAGTCGCCGAATAAAAGCTTGATTCGTTGGAGCTTTGGGGAAATACGTCAAGGTAACTTGTGGCCGATAAGCGTCGCACTCATTCTTGTTATAGCCAGTATTTTTGCTTTGTCTGCGTTGGCAGAACGAATGGAGCAGGTCATCGTTAAGCAAGGCAAAGACGCGTTAACAGCCGATGCCGTGTTTGTTTCAGCAAACCCCATTCCGGACACGCTTCTCACTTCAACTAAAGATCTTGAACGCTCGACCATGACGCGCTTTGCAACCATGGCGTTTAGCGATAATGGTATGCAGCTTGTCTCGGTACGCGGAGTCGATGAGCAATACCCATTGATGGGTGACTTAGTCTTGGACAATGACTCATCAGGGCACATCAAGCCCAATCAGTTGTGGTTGGACGAGCGAATCATGGCACAATTGGACGTTGATAAAGGTGACACTGTCACTATAGGCAGCGCCGATTTCACGGTTTCCGGTGCCGTTTTGATGGAGCCAGGATTGAGTTTCAACCCTTTCCAACAAATGCCTTCGGCATACATCCACAACAGCGACGTTGATAAAACAGGCGCGATTCAGGTTGGTAGCCGAGTGCAATATCGCTTATTCCTTAAAGGGGATGATGCAACACTGACGCAACTGCAAGACAGCACTGAGCTTTCGCCAAGCGACCGTTGGCGTACGCAAGATACGGCAAGTCGAAGTAATGAGGTGTTCGAACGTACGACGCAATACCTTTCTTTGACCGTAGCGATTGTCATCATCATGGCGGCAACGACGTTGGTTTTGACGTGCCAAAGCTACGTAAACAGTCGAACGCAAACCATCGCGATGTTGAAAAGCTTGGGCGCAAGTCGCCGTTGGATTGAAAAGTGGTTATTGATTCAAGTTACCATTTTGCTGGTCAGTGCAAGTATTGTGGGCTTGTTACTGGGTAGTGGTTTGGAGTATTTGTTACGAATTCCACTCAAGAACTTGCTGCCAAATCCATTACCTAGTTACGGTGTCACTACATTTTTAGTTTCTGTTGTTTCAGCGGTTCTCATTACGGTTCCTGCGCTGGGGATTCCGTTACTTGGCTTGATCAAAACGCCGGCTCTAGAAGTTCTGCAGCAAGGCTCAGGTAAACGTTCATGGAAGCGTATGTGGTTAGTGTTGGTTCCTGTGGTGCCATTGCTTACCCTTTACGCGAACAACACACTTGTTTGGATTGTACTTGCGGGAATCGCCGCATTGTTTGTTGTACTCGCAATGATGAGTGTGATGTTGACCAAGTTGTTCGCTCGGGTTTCAACTCGACCTGCAATGAAACTAGCGTTAAGTCGCATCAACCGTACGCCCGTGACAAGTGGATTGCAGTTTGGTGCGTTATCACTGTCCTTGATGTTGCTTTCAATCATCTGGCTTGTACGTAGTGACATACTTGCCGATTGGGCGAGAACACTCCCAGCGGATGCGCCTAACGTTTTTGCGCTGAACATTGCTGATTACGAACTTGATAGCTACGTGGAAACGTTGGATAAAAATGGCGTGACGCGGTCAGAAGCTTTCCCGATTATTCGAGGACGGTTGGCTGAGATTAATGACGTGAGCGTCAAAGAGATCAAATCTGAAGGTCAGGGCTCTGATGCGGTGAGTCGTGAACTCAACCTTACTTGGGGAGATTCTCTACCAGAGTACAATGACATTCTTTCCGGAGAGTGGACCAACAAAGGTAGCGTATCGGTAGAAGCAGAAGTGGCAAGTGAGCTTGGCATTGAGTTGGGCGACAAATTACGATTTGTGATTAACAGTCAGAACTTCGATGCTACCGTCGACAGCATTCGTCATGTCGAGTGGCGAGATATGAAGCCAAACTTTTACTTCATATTCTCTTCAGATGTTATGGCAAGCTTACCGGGTTCTTATTTGATCAGCTATCGAATCGACGATGGTAACGACGCTCTGCTGACTTCGATGTCTCGGGCTCATCCTACGGTTTCAGTACTCGATATTCGAACCATGGGCGACAAAATCCAACAACTTATCCAACAAATAGTATCAGCGATTACCATTCTGGCGCTTCTCGGTGTCGTTGCGGGTTTGTTGTTGATATTTACACTATTACGTTTGAGCTTATCTCAGCGTCAGCAAGAGATTCGACTTTATCGAACTCTGGGGTCTAGCAAAAAACGGATTAACACGACATTGTGGGCGGAATACGGAATTATGGCTCTTGTCGCAAGTGGTGTGGCGGTATTTGCTGCCGAGCTTTGTGTCGCTGCGGTGATGAAGTATGGCTTCGAGTTGAATGCGCAAATCCACCCAGAACTGTGGATAGCTTTACCATTTGCTACGTTTGCCGTTCTCGCCTTGGTCGTTATGAGTCTTTTGAAAAGATTGTTAACGCCAGTAAACACTTAATTAGCTTGTGATAAGGCAAAACGGAAGCATTCCATGACAGTTTTATTTTAGTTATCCACAAAAACAGTGGATAACTTTTGGGATAACTGAAGTATTGATAAAGTGGGGTGTTTCCGCAGGCTTTACGCCATGGGTGTTAGCGTTAAATTATTATTCACAAAGGGGCAAAATTGGGCTTTCCCAACAACCTCGTCAAGCACTTTTTTCGGAAATTTTTTGCTCTCGAAAGTAACTTTTCGCGTATACCTTTAACAAATGCAAACCCATGAACTTTTTGTGATTTTAATCATAGTCAAACCCGAGTAGAATCCACATTAAGTAAAGATTTCTCCTTATAAAATTTCAGTGAAGCAATGAAGCCTGAGTTTCAAAATCGTAAAGATAAACACATCGCTATTGTTGGTGGTGGTGTCGCTGGCTCTACCGCGGCAATCCACTTTGCCGAGTTAGGTTTTAAAGTCTCCATTCTCGAGAAAGGGGTCTCATTAGTAAATGGACCTCCGATCTGCCACCTACACGCTGGCGGAAACCTTTATCGTGAGATTTCCGAACAACAGTGTTTGGATCTTCTGACTCAATCGATCGACACAATTCGTTTGTATCCACATTCACTGAACATTCGTCCTACCATCATTGCTGTGCCTTATTCAGATGGAGGAGACCCAGAAGCATTATTGCCTCGACTAGAAGTAATTAAACGTGCTTATCAATCTCTGGTTGAACAAGACACAAGTAATCAGGTGTTGGGAGAACCAGACGAGTATTACAAGTTGTACTCCAAAGAGGAGCTCATAGCGCTTTCTAAGCTTGTACAGCCACAACATCCGCAAAGCATTGACGAGTGGACTATCCCGTTTGCTCAGCACGCAGACCTTGAGGCGCTTAAATATCCAGTTGTTGCTGTTCAGGAATACGGATGGAGTGTATTTAGGCTTGCAGCGGTAGCGAACATGACACTAGAACAACTTCCTAATGTTGATGTGTTGACGCAAGCAGAGCTAAAACACACCCATTGGAGTGGCTCTGATTGGGAATTGGCTTACCTTCAAGCTGATGAACAAAAGACACTACGTTGTGATTACTTAGTTAATGCTTGTGGCTTTGAGACCGGCGTAGTTGATGATGCGATTGGTGTAAAGCGCGAGCGACTTGTCGAATTCAAAGCGGCGTACGTTACCCGTTGGAATGAATGTTCTCAGCAATGGCCAGAGGTGATCTTCCATGGTCCTCGCGGTACAGACAAAGGCATGGCTCAATTAACGCCCTACGGTGATGGTTACTTCCAGTTACATGGAATGACGAAAGGCATCACGCTGTTTGATGATGGTTTGGTAGAAAGCTCAAAAATTTCTGCACAACCAGAGTTACCAACCAGTTTGCTGTCAAAAATACGCAACGGTTGGCGACAAGAGATCCTCGATGAGCGCACTGATAATGCGATTAAGCATATGTCTCAATTCATTCCGGATTACCAAAGTGCAATGAAAGGCGGGAAAGCACTGTTCGGTGCGCAGCAAATCCCAGGTACTGACCCTGTATTGCGTGCAGCAGACGTGACATTTGAAGAGAACAACTATGCTCGAGTTGAAGTAGTTAAAGCTTCTTCAACGCTACTAGCAGCTCAGAAAATGGCGCAATATTGGTTTGATATAGCTCCAAATGACAATGTGGAGCTTGAACATCCTGTAACGGTGCATTGGAGTGAAGAAGACGTAGAGCAGTTTGCGGTAAAACTCACTCAAGAGCGCGGTTATCCAAAAGCATTGGCAGAGCGCTACGGGATGTAGCGCTCACAAATTAATGACTACTTTAGATGGGCTTAGTATCCAAAAAACTGAGCCCATTGGCACCACACATCTTGTAGGCCTTGTCTGTCTCCTCTGACGAAACTGACTTGTTGCCCAGGTTTAGCTTGCGCTAAACGTGGCAGATCAATTCTTGCGACACAACCAAACTTCGGATAACCACCAATGGTCTGGTGATCGTTCAATAAGACGATTGGGTTGCCATCGTTTGGAATCTGAATAGAGCCCAATGCAATACCTTCTGAAAGCACGCCATCATAGGGCGACTGTATCGCTTCGCCTTCAAGACGATAGCCCATGCGGTTTGAATTGGGTGATATCGTAAAGCTAGCAGAATAGAAATCATCAATAGACTGCTGGGAAAAATCTTCAAACTGGTAGCCTTCGATCACTCTTAGTTTTAATGGCAAGTTGTAATCTGGTTTGAATCGGAACGTCATCTGCTTGGTTTTTGACGTTGGAAGCGAATGTGGCTCAAAGCCAATGATATCTCCGGCTTTCAAAGGCTCACCATCTTTTGTTATACCACCGAGAGATTCTCTCACTACCGTAGACGTGCTCCCTAGGTGTCTCTCAACACTAAATCCGCCTTTAACAGCAAGATACGCTCGTAAACCATTCTTTGGCATTCCGAACTTAAGTGTTTGGCCTTTTCTGAGACAAAAGTCAGACCAATTAGAGATAGGCTCACCGTTTACTGATGCATTAAGATCACCGCCACAAAGCGCCAAATGACAATCGGCTAGGGCTTTAAAGCTCGCATTACCCAATGTGATTTCGATAACAGAGCAGTTAACGGGATTGCCTAAGAGATGATTCGACCAACTGTAAGCATAATCATCGACAGGGCCGCTTTGAGTTATCCCGATATGAGCAAGACCAAAACGACCGAAATCTTGAATCAAAGAGAGTGGGCCAGGCTTTTCTACTAACAATCCTACGAAGCTCATAAAACGCCTCCTAAACTGACAAACTCTTGTTGGGATATTGAACCAAACGTGACCTTGTCACCAACTTCAAATGGGATGAAGGGAGGAGTATCAGTGAATAACGAGATTGGTGTACGGCCTATGATGTTCCACCCACCAGGGCTGTCGGATGGATAGACTGCGGTTTTACTGTCGGCAATCGCCACACTTCCGGCAGGTACATTGGTACGAGGTGTATGGTGTCTTGGCATGTGAAGTTCTGGACTTACATCCGACAGAAAAGCAAAGCCCGGAGCGAACCCAATGGCTGAAACGGTATAAACAGGCTTGGTATGCAGTTCAATAAGCTTATCCATTGATAGCCCATTTTGTTGAAATCGATCCAAATCGAGAGCCGTTTCATTCGAATAGTAAACGGGAATAGAAATGTAGTTCGGCTGTTTGTTGTACATAGACTGAACATCAAAGCGACTTACGATCTCATTGAGCGTTTGTAGTATCACAGACTCTTGAATTCTAAAGGGCAGGTAGTCAATCAAAATGGTTCGGTAAGAAGGAACCACATTCATTACGATGAGATTGAGTTTATCTACAATTTGATGTGCTAACTCGCCTATGTGCTCAACAGTAATGGTGTCATCAAAGCGAATTAGAATGCTGCATTCAGATATAGGAGAGATCGAAAACTGCCCTTGATTCATTAATTTCCTCCGGTGTAGAGACTCTGACGAATTTTTTGAATCAACGCTATAGATTCATCATTATCGCCATGTACACAAATCGTGTCGGCCTCTAACAAAATATATTGCCCCGATGTCGTTTTTACTCGACCTGATTCTGCCAGCATTCTGACTTGCTCTAGTATTGCATGTTCGCTGTTTAGTACCGCATTAGCTTGTGTTCTTGGCGTTAGTAACCCGTCATCTTGATAAAGGCGGTCCGCGAATGCTTCGAAGAGTAGAGGTACATCAAAATCATCGGCAATTTCTAGGTATTTTTCGTTTTCTTGGGACGCCAATATCATAAGAGGCACTTTAAACAGGGCTGCCGCTTTAACGACTGCTAAGAAAACACCATCACTTAGCATCATATCGTTGTAGAGCGCTCCGTGAGGCTTGATGTAACCAATATCAGTATATTGTGCCTTACACAGAGCTTGGAGTGCGCCAACTTGGTAAATCACCATATTAGTGATTTCTTCGTAGGTCATCTTTAAGCTACGGCGTCCAAACCCCTGTAAGTCTGGATAACCAGGATGCGCACCAATTTCCACGTCATGTTGATTAGCGAGGGTAATAGTATCGTGCATGACATTAGGATCAGACGCGTGGAAGCCACAAGCAATGTTCGCCATGTCTATGAAAGGCATTACGCTTTCATCTGCACCCATGGTCCATGCGCCAAAGCTTTCGCCCATATCGCAGTTTAGTGTTAGTTGCTGGTTGTTCAATGTCATACGTTTATTGTGTCCAAAGTATGCTTAAAAATGCAGGATATTACGTTTTGGTTCAGTGACTAGCGTCATTTTTTATGCCGGTGTCCGAAAAAATACGCCATAAATGATCGACTGGGAATTTGAAATGATCCGAATTTTCAAGAAAATCATGATTAATCAGTCTAATATCTGAGAATTTCAGGTTCATTTCAGTGCCTGTCGTGTTAGTCTTGACTCTTCTTTTTGTGTGATAGTTTGCATAGCAACCCTTTTGTTCTTTTGGTTGCTTTCTGCGACAGGAATATATATGTCATTAAGAGCAAAGCTAATATGGCCGATTCTCGTTTTCATCACGGTCATCTTTGTTACATCTCAAAGTTACACATCGTACATCACCTACCAGTCAGCAAAACATGAGCTTGTTGAACAAACAAAAGTGCTCATCAATGATGTGTCTCACTCAATTAAAGATGCGCTGGCCACAAAGAACAAGCAAAAAGCTCAATCTATTTTGGCTGATTTTCTGAAGGAGCCAAACGTATCACGCGTTAAGCTTTACGACAAAGAAAATCAACCATTTGCGATTTTTGCTCTCGACGGTTTTTCAGCGCCTTCGCCAACAAAACATGAGCGTAGCCATCTCCATACTATGGGGTACGCGTTATCTGCTCACTTTCTTTATGTACTTGAACCAATAATCCATGACGGACAAGTGATTGGAACGATTAGAGTCACATTGTCTCAACGTCCTTTGATGCAAGTAAAAGATGCGCTATTGCAAGATGGGCTTCTGTTCCTAATCATTCTTCTTGCTGGTGGTGTGACCTTCTATATCGGTGTCGAGCGTCGTGTTCTTCGCCCTCTACTGGAAGTCAATCAAGCACTCCAAGACTTTGCAAACGGCCATCATTTGAGTGGTCGCATTAGTCACCGTTCAAAAGATGAAGTAGGGCAACTCGTCGCTTCGCTTAATCTGATGGTAGACAAGCAAAAAAGACTTGAGAAACAACGTAAACACAGTTTGGAAGTGCTGGAACGTCGTAAAGCGTTTGCTGAAGAAGTAGTAGATTCGATTCAAGATGCGCTTATCGTAACGGATAACTTGGGTCGCGTAATTCACTGTAATAAGGCGACGCAGAGGATCTTTGAAAAGACTTTTCATGGATTAGAAACGGCAAATATCTGCGACTTGATCCAAACTAAAGCACCGAATGAGTTAGGACAAATTTTAAGTCGAGGCTTAGAGTGTGACGACATCCATCTACAATATGCTGAAGATGAACAGCAATTAAGTTTAACCAGTCGTCGATTAGCAAAGCACGGCTATCTTCTTTTTGTGATTCAGGATATCACCGAGATTGAAGAAGCCATGAACCGACAACGAGTTGCCGGGCGTGTATTTGAAAGCAGCCAAGATGGCTTAGTGGTTCTCAACCATCTTGGTGTTATTACGATGGTAAACCCAGCGGTGACAAAGTTGATTGGTTTAACTGCCGAACAACTGGTTGGACAGCCGTTTATAAAATCAATTCGTTGGCGGAAACTGCAAGCAATGATGCCAAGTATCATCGAATCGATTGAAAACTATGGAATGTGGCAAGGTGAAGTAATAGAAAAAAACCACCTAGGCCAGCTTATACCAATGTTTGCGAGAGTGAATCGTATCATTAAGAGTGAAGATCAGAACTCGTTCGATATGGTGATAATCCTAACGGATCTATCAAGTGCAAAAGAGATGGAGCGTTTAGAATATTTAGCGCATCACGATCCGTTGACGGGACTTGCTAACCGTTCAAAGTTCCATTTCGAATTGGAAGAGTTAGTACAAAGATCAGGCTATCTGCGTGACGAGTTTGCGGTACTTTATCTCGACTTGGACGGTTTTAAAGGTATCAACGATACTTATGGCCATGATGCTGGGGATGAAGTGCTTAAGATTGTCGCTAAACGTATGACTGGAGCCACAAGACACAGTGATTTGATTGCTCGTTTGTCTGGTGATGAATTTGTCATGTTAGTGAATCCAGCCAATCAAAAAGTGGTGACTAGGATTGCAGAGCAGTTATTACAAACAATTTGTGCTCCAATAGAATATCGTGGTTCTTTGTTAAAAGTTGGGGTTAGTATCGGTGTGAAATTGGTGGGTGTTAACGAACGTGACGCCACCCGAATTCTTAAAAGTGCAGATACTGCCATGTATCAAGCAAAGAAAGCCGGCAAAGGCCAAGCAATTTTAATGGGTTGCGAATCCCCAGATACAGTTTAAAAACGGGCTAGAAACCTTTAGACTAGCCCGATTCGCGTCAGAAGGAATGATAAAATGAAAGTACTTGTTACGGGTGGTATGGGCTACATTGGCAGCCACACTTGTATTCAAATGATCGAAGCTGGTATGACACCAGTTATCCTCGATAACCTTTACAATAGTAAACCAACTGTGCTTGAGCGCATTGAAAAGGTTTGTGGCGTAAAACCAGTATTCATTGAAGCAGACATTCGCGACAAAGCAGCGCTTGTTAATGCAATGACGACACACAATATTGAAGCCGTTATCCATTTTGCTGGTCTTAAAGCGGTTGGTGAGTCGGTAGAAAAGCCACTCGAATATTACGATAACAACGTGAACGGTACGCTTGTTCTTGTTGATGCTATGCGCGAAGCCGGCGTTAAATCGATCGTATTTAGCTCTTCAGCAACGGTTTACGGTGATCCAGCTTCTGTGCCAATTATGGAAGACTTCCCAACAAGTGCGACCAACCCATATGGTCGCAGTAAGTTGATGGTAGAAGAGTGTCTAACGGATTTCCAAAAAGCGAACCCAGATTGGAGCATCACACTTCTGCGTTACTTCAATCCTGTTGGTTCACACCCAACCGGTGAGCTTGGCGAAGATCCGCAAGGCATTCCTAATAACTTGATGCCGTTCGTTTCTCAAGTTGCGGTCGGTCGTCGTGAATTCCTGTCGGTATTTGGTAGTGATTACCCAACTAAAGATGGTACAGGTGTCCGTGATTACATCCACGTAATGGATCTTTCCGATGGCCACGTTGCTGCTCTTGATAAAGTGGGCAACAAAGCAGGCCTACATATCTATAACTTGGGTACAGGTAATGGCTACAGCGTATTGGAAATGGTGAAAGCGTTTGAAGCTGCTTCTGGCAAAGAAGTTCCGTTTAAGCTGGTGGATCGCCGCCCTGGTGATATCGCAGAGTGTTGGGCAGATCCTTCAAAAGCAGCAAACGAACTCGGTTGGAAGGCGACCCGTACACTTGAAGAGATGACGAGTGATACTTGGCGCTGGCAGTCAAATAACCCTCAAGGTTATCCAGACGTTTAAAACTTCAAGTTTTACACTTTTGTAACAAAAAGGCGCGCCTCTGCGCCTTTTTTGATCTAAATCGGAAAAATTCGTAAATTACTGGTTAAAAGGTAGCTTCGATAAATAGAAATGCTAAACTATGTGCGAATCTTAATTTAGGTCGTAAATTTTCATTAAACTATTCGGGGTAGTTCATGGAACTTGGTTTAATCATCGCATTCATCGTTGCAGCAGCAATAATGGTGAAAAAAGAGATGGCAAAACAATAGTCTTTCATTTTTCATTCTTTTCTTAACATTTTTGAAATGAAAGCACATAAAAAAGCCAGCATAATGCTGGCTTTTTTGTGTTTGTAACACTTAGAACTCGTATTTGACACTAATGTTGTAGTTACGCTCTGCTTGCGTGATATCACGGCTTAGCTCAGTTTCACCACGTACATCGTTCCACAAGTAGTACTCTTCATTCGTCAAGTTCATCACACCTGCACGAACGGTTAGGTCTTTCATTGGCTTGTAGTAAGCCGTTAGATCAACAACTGTTGCTGATGGTAGTGCAACTTGGTCTTTAGTTCCGCCATTGTCACCATCTGAGTTGATATCACTGTCAGACTTCTTCGCAGTGTAGTTAACTTTTAAACTTGTACCCCAAAGCGCGTTTGGTGAATCGTAGTTTACCGCAGCAACCGCATTCCAAGGGTTCACACTATTAAGCGGGTTACCTTCACCATCTTCACCTTCAGTGTACGCTGCAGCTAGACGAGTCGTTACACCTTTAGGAAGGCTAGCAATAGCGTGCCAGTCAAGGCTATTAGACAGCTCGACACCTTTTACTGTCGCTTCTTTGATGTTGATGAAGGTGTATTCAGTTAGACCACCATTACTCGTTGATGTTTGATCAATGAAGTCGGTGAAATCACTGTAGTAAAGAGCGAACTCTGTTGCCGACGCTGCTGTGTTGTGACGGTAACCTAATTCGTAAGACAAGCTCTTTTCAGATTCTAGGTCTGGGTTAGGGCGGTTAGTGTAACCGTGTCCTGGGTTGTCGTACGTGTAGTAAAGTTCATCAAATGATGGCGCACGGAAACCTTGGCTTACTTGAGCGAAGACCGTACCTGGCTGAGACAGCTTGTATGTTGCACCTAGACGACCAGTGAACGCAGAGTCGCTGAACTTCTTGAATGACTCTTCAGAGGTATCTGATGGATCAGTAGAGAAGTAATCGTAACGTACACCAGGAGTTAAGATTAACTTGTCGTTAAGTAGTGCGATTTCATCTTGCAAGAACAAACCAAAGCTTTGTTCTTTAGCATCTGGTGTGTAAATGTAAACCGTGTCAGGCGTGCCTGGATCAGAGTTAAACTCGCGGTTTGTGTTGCTGATGTCGCTGTGTTTGTAAGACAGGCCGTAAACCAAGTAGTGGTTTTGAATCTCTTTGTCTAACTGAGTTTCAAACTCGATCTTGTCTTCAGTGTATTCGTAGTCTTTTTTCTGCTGGTTATCACCATTAGGCGGAACCCACGGTGGGAAGCCAGGACTTGCTTCTTTAAAGCGGTTTGTTACACCGTTTTCTTCTTTACTTGTCCAAGTTAGCTGAGAAGTGATGGTGTCTGAGATAGCTAAATCAGCAAACCAAATGTGTTTCAAACCAAGACGGTTTTGCTTAGTTTGGTCTTCAGCATTAAAGTTTTTGTATGAAGAGCTCGCGATGTCTGAATCCCTTTGGTTGTAGATTACTTCGCCCAAAAACTCCAAACGGTGATCGTCATTAAGTTGCGACTGCAGTTTTACCAACAAATCGTTCTTGTAGTAATCTTGGTCTGTTACTGAATAATCGTCATAAGGGGCTTTTGCGAAATTTTGTAGTTCAGAGCCATCACGGCGTGTGTAAGCGACCAACGCTTCAACATTGTCAAACTGCTTTGCCAAAGCAACATGCTCACTAAATGAGTTGTCTTCAGAAGAGTAAGAGAGCTTAGCTTGACCACCGAAGTCTTTGCCATCTTTTAAGAAGTCACTTGGATCTTTGGTTTCAAATGCAACAACGCCACCAATAGCATCGCTACCATGCAAACTAGAAGCAGCACCTTTTACGATCTCAACGCTCTTTAGCATGTCTGGATCTACAGTAACCGCACTAGAGTTGATGAAAGAGTATGGGCCGCCATCGAAAACACCTGGTTGAGATGCACCATCCACCAAGATTTTCACTCGTTTACCTTCCATGCCACGAATGTTAATGCTTTGAACACCTTGGCGTTGAGTGCCATTCACCGTAACACCAGGGGTGTACTCGAATACATCATTGAGATCTTTTGCCATGTTCTCTTCGAGATCTTTCTCAGAAACAACGGCAACAGAAGCTGCTACAGTATCCATAGTTTGGTTAGTACGAGTGGCAGAAACAACGACTTCATTGAACTTTGATGTTTCTTCAGCGTAAGCGCCTTGGGAGAGGGCGATGACAATAGAGGCTGATAAAATTGATTTTTTATACATTGGCTTCAATACCTTAAATCCATAATAGGCAATAACAACGTGCGGTATCTTAGTGGATCTAAATGGTAATTACTATCATTACCATTGTTGTTTGATATTGTTTTTATCAATGGAAATTTGTACTACGCACCGCCTAGTCTTTGATAATCAATGTGTTATATTGTCTAAAATCGTTTTTTTGAGTGATTTTTCAAATACCACTACTGTGATAGCTATCACATAAATAGGGAGTTATTGTGCAGAGTCCAATCACGTTAGAAGCACTTCATATCTTGGATGCCATTGATAGAAGAGGAAGTTTTGCTGCTGCAGCCAACGAGTTAGACCGCGCACCGTCTTCGTTGAGTTATCAGATTCAAAAGCTAGAGCAAGACCTTGATATCATCATTTTCGACCGTTCTGGTCATAAAGCACATTTCACTGAAGCCGGTAAGTTAATACTTGAGCGTGGCAGAGCGATCCTTCAAGCAAGCGAGAAACTCGTCAATGATGCCACCTTGTTAGCGAATGGTTGGGAGTTGGATCTTACTGTTGCGTTCGACGGCATTATTCCTATCGCAAATTTCTTCCCTATGGTTGATGCGTTGTCTAATGTGAGTAGTACACGAATCCGACTCCAAGAAGAGATTCTTGCTGGCAGCTGGGAATCATTGAATACAGGGCGTTCAGATTTATTGGTTTGTCCGGCGTTAGATACGCTCCCGCAAGATGTAAAAGCAGAAAAAATTGGCAAACTAAGTATGGTTTGGGTAGCAGCGGCTGATCATTATGTTCATAAGCGCAGTGGGGAATTTGATGACGCGGCAAGGGAAAAGTATCGAGTCATCGCGATTGCAGATACTGCGAGAGAACAACCAGCGCTGTCGATCAATGTTATGCAAAAACAACCCCGTCTGACCGTTACTAATTTTTCAGCAAAGGTTGAAGCTTTATTGTCGGGACTAGGGATCGGTACCTTGCCAACGCAAGTTGCACAGCCTTTGGTAGAAAGCGGTCAGCTCAAGTACATTGATGGCGCAGAAAGTAAGCCGATAGATATCATCCTAGCTTGGCGTAGAAATACGATGGGTGAAGCGAAGTCTTGGTGCGTACAATACCTAAAGAAAAACTGGAAAATGAAGTGACCTTGTCACTAATTTGTACAGGAATAAAGAAAAGGACGCGGCGATGCGTCCTTTCTTTTGTTACTTCATTAGTAGATGAACACAATTAATTCAAAGGTAAAACCATATCGGCAGTGCCATCTGCAAACTGAACATCCAATTCGAAACCTAAACTTTGCGCAAGTGACAGCATCCCGCGGTTAGTGGGCATCGTCATACCAGACATCTGTTTGGTCCCTTTGATTTGGCAGTAACTGATGATCTTTTGCATCAACAGTTTACCCAATCCTTTTCCTTTCAAATCTGAACGAACTAAAATCGCAAATTCTGCGTCGCTATTATCCGGTGTTATTAAAGCTCTCGCCACCCCGATGATTGATGGGCCATTTTCATCGAATGCGACAGCGACAAAAGCCATTTCACGGTCATAATCAATTTGTGTCAGGTTTGCGAGTGCCTCATGGTTGAACTCGCCGACGTCAGAGAAGAATCGGTTATATAGATCTTCCTTAGATACACTATTGATGAACTGCGCATGGATTGGTTCGTCTTCTGGCAAGATTGGACGAAGCAAAATAGGTTGGCCATCTCGCAAGGTCACCGTCTCCACGAACTCGGCAGGGAAAGGGCGGATAGCTAATCGTTCTTGCGCGTCGCCTTCGTATTTCTTCAGCGTAACGTCTGCATCGATGATGGTTAAATCGCTACCAGATACCAATACTGGATGAATATCCAGTCTTTCTATTTCTGGTAGTTCAACGGCCATCTGGGAGATTCGCACCAAGAATTTTGACAGCTCTGTGATGTCTAGAGCGTCTTTGTGTTTCTGCAGGCGCACCTTGCCTGATTTGAGCGCTATTACGATCAGATAGCGCGCCAGATTCATGTTGAGTGGTGGCAGGGCTGCAACGGCATCTTGAGTAATGTTCCAGTCTGAACCACCTTGTCCAAGTAAGATTACAGGGCCAAAAACCTTATCCACTGCAATACTGACACGCAACTCCTCTGCGCTACCAAGCTTTGCCATCCCTTGTACTAAAAGGCCTTGAAGGTTGGCTGCAGGGTAACTGAGCTTAGCGGTATCTAAAATGGCTTGCGCGGCGCTAGATACTTCTTGGCTATTGCGCAGGTTAAGCGCGACACCATGTACATCTGATTTATGAGCAATATCTGGAGACCGAAGCTTTACTGCAACCGGATAGCCAATATTCTCTGCCATATGAACGGCTTCTGTGACTTCTGAGGCAATCCAAGTTGGGAGAATATCAAAACCAAACTGCTCAAATAGGGGGCTTGTTTGGTGTGTATCTAATGTGACTGTGTTTTTATCCAGTAGTTGCTCATTCACCCATTCGCGAGCAGAACTCACACTGCCGGAATGGAGCGGTTCCGCCGTAGTCGGTGTTTCCATCAGTTGTTTCTGGTTTCGTCTGTACTCGACTAAGTGCATGTAAGCAACGACTGCACTCTCTGGTGTTCGGTAGGTTGGAATGCCTGCTTGAGTGAATGCTAAGCGTGCTTCGCGAGAAGTCTGTTCGCCAGACCAATTGGTGAGAATATTAAAATGCTTGTGTCTTGGATGTGCTTGTATGGCTTCGATTACTGCGTTTGCTGTCTCTAACGAATCTGAGACAGCCGAAGGGCTGTGCATAATCAAAATCGCATCAGCGCAGTCATTGTTCATCAATGCGTTGATGGTATCGACGTATCGCTTTTTCGTCGCGTCACCGGCTAAGTCGATTGGATTCACACCTCGCCAACTATCCGGCAATTGACCACGCAGATTAGCAATAGAATCTTCATCTAACGTTGCTAGCTTGCCACCTCTATCTAATAAGGTGTCAACGGCCATCACTGCTGGGCCACCGCCATTGGTTACTATCGCGAGACGTTCACCTCGTAGCGGGACTGAATGTGTGAGCGTTTCTACTGCGGCGAATAATTCGTGTGTATTACCAACACGCAGCATACCGGTTCTTCTGATTGCTGAATCATAGATAACGTCGAGAGAATCTATATCTTTTTCTCCAAGCGTACGAGCTTGAGTCGAACGTCCTGCTTTAAGCACTAAGATGCGTCGATTACGAGAAGCTGCTCGTGCTGCAGACATAAATCGTCGTGCATCTTTAATCGAGTCGACATAAAGCAAAATCGCTTCTGTTTTGCCATCCATACTCAAATAGTCAAGCAGCTCAGCAAAATCGATATCTTGGCCTTGCCCAATAGAGATGAATGAAGAGAAACCGATGTTTTTATCATTCGCCCAATCCAACACGGTCGTACACACCGCTGCGGACTGTGAAATAAAGGCGATCTTTCCTGGTTTCGCCGCAACAGGAGAAAAGGAACAGTTAAAGTGATGCCAAGGTAGAATGATGCCGAGACTGTTAGGGCCAAGCACACGAATGTTCAAGTCTGAGAGATCTAAGCTTTCTGCATCGTCAGAGATGACAATCGCAAATTCAGTCCCGCGTTCATCAAGCTCTTTCAACAGCTGTTTATTGCGAGAAACATTGGTGCAGAGTATGGCAATATCAGGCGTATAGGGCAGGGAAGCCACGTTTGGATAAGCAATCACGCCGGAGACTGATTTGTATTTCGGTGTGACGGGCATGATAGCGCCACCAAAGCCACTCTGTAGTAAATTTCGCATTACGATTTGGCCGGCGCGCAGTTCTTTTTGAGAAGCACCAATCACTGCAACAGAATTCGGTTTAAAGAGTTTTTGTAGTTTGTTCAATGTGACTCCTTGGCCATTGACACCGAGAACGGTTGGTCATTCCTCATACAATCATAAACGAATAAGTCACTGTTGAAATATGAACAGGCCAGACATTGGCTTAAAACTGAGCCAAGCGTACAGAGTTTGTGTCACTCATCACATCAAAATCACAGTTTATTGTGTTTGGTGCTTGATAAAATAGCCTGCTATCGGCATGATTTATCGTAATATTTATCCAGAGCGTTTGTTACTTCATGAAAAAAATCGCAATCATCGGCTTGTCTGTACTGCTTTCTGCTTGTGCATCGGAAACTTACATCACTGACGTAACGTCAGAAAGCTACCGAGAAGACTACCAATCTCAGTCAATTTCTAAACCAATTATGTCGTCTGAGAACGCAGTGGTTGAGAAAGACGTAGAACCAACAGTTGTAAAAATGACTGCGAAGCCTGAAGAGAAAAAGGTGGTGAAACTAACCCCTAAAGATCAGGCGAAACCAGTTAAGATCATTCCGCCTAGCAAGAAACAAGCGGGTATCCAGCGCTTTGGTTACACCATTCAAGTTGTTGCTGTAGGTAGTCAAGCGAAAGTTGACCAGTTTGCACGTCAACTTCCTCAAAACGGCCAGCCAATCTGGGAAAACTACAAAGTGGTAAACGGCACGAAATGGTTCTCAGTGCTTTACGGTGATTACGCAACAAGCGCAGAAGCGAAGAATGCGATCTCAACATTGCCGGGTCATTTCCAGCAACTTAAGCCTTTCGTTAAGAGCATTGATGCCATTAAAAACTCGGCATATCCAACGCTTAACAAGCTAAACTAATTTAACAAGAGAAGGGAGCAAATTGCTCCCTTCTTTCTTTGGTTAATTCCTATTCGAACAGTATTCCTCACAGTAAAATTACTGTACGTTACTACTCAAAGGTTTATCATACTGAATAGTATCTTTTGGAAATCACGGAAAGATTGATTCATGATCAAAAATATCCTTTTACTATGCGGTGGCGGCTCATCTGAGCACGAGATTTCACTGCTTTCTGCAAACTTTGTAGAGCAACAGTTAAATCTGATCGAAAACGTAAGCGTGACGCGCGTAGAAATCAAAAATGAAGGTTGGGTGACAAACCAAGGTGAACTGGTTTATTTGGACCTTAATACCAAAAAGCTGTGTTCAGACAACCTTAACCTAGATATCGATTTCATTGTCCCTTGTATCCACGGTTTCCCGGGTGAAACTGGTGATATCCAATCCATGTTTGAAATCGCGGGTATTCCTTACCTAGGTTGTGGCCCTGAAGCGAGCAGCAACAGCTTCAATAAGATCACATCAAAGCTTTGGTACGATGCGATTGGTATCCCAAACACACCATACCTTTTCTTAACGCGTAATGATGAACAAGCCCATGAACAAGCGTCACAAGCGTTTGATAAGTGGGGGAAAGTGTTTGTTAAAGCGGCTCGTCAAGGTTCTTCAGTTGGCTGTTACAGCGTCACTGAAAAGGAAGCTTTATCGCAAGCCGTTAACGATGCATTTGGTTTCTCAGAGCAAGTATTGGTAGAAAAATCAGTCAAGCCTCGTGAACTGGAAGTCGCAGCTTATGAGATGAATGGTCAGCTATTCATTACTAAGCCTGGCGAAGTGATTGCACCTGATGGTGCTTTCTACTCGTACGATGAAAAGTACAGCAGCTCGAGCCATTCATTGACTGAAGTAGAAGCGAAAAACCTAACGGAAGAACAGATAGAAGCGATTCGCGTGGCTTCAGAAACTGTGTTTAAGCAAATGAATTTACGTCATTTATCGCGCATCGACTTCTTTTTAACAGAAGATGATGAAATCTACCTAAACGAAGTAAACACGTTCCCGGGTATGACGCCGATTTCGATGTTCCCTAAAATGCTGCAAAACAACGGTCACAAATTCCACGAATTCCTAGCAGATTGTATTCATACTGCAATCTAACTAACGTTACCGTCATTCATTTTGTGGTAAACCTAAGCATAACTGAGTAATATCACAGCGTTAAAGTTTGAATATTACTCAGTTGCATTTATGATTGTATCAAAGCATTAAATAGATGGCTCAGTGGTATGGCAATTTCAAATTATAGAGGTTTTAACCTGCAATCGGGCGGACCTGACGGTAGCGTTTGGAAGGTAAAGATCAAAAACCACGTTTTACAAGGCAGTTTGACGGCGGTAAAAAAGAGCATAGATTGGTGGTGTGACACTGCTTCTATTATTGACCCAAAAGAGTTCGCAACTCTGGGGCAAAGAGCGCAAAGCACTAACAGTCCTCAATCTGAAGTATTTAACGGCTACTCGATAAAGAACGATACAGGCGAGCCTAACGCTTGGTACTGTATGTTCAATGGCAAATTGATCAAGGGTGCGAAGCCTGCGATTCAACGCCATATCGAAGCGTATTTGGTTGCGAAACAGAAAGCGCTACAAGCACAACAACAAAAGAAATAAGAGTATGACTCTCGTATATTCAACAGAAACTGGTCGAATCAAACCAGAAGAAGAAAAAGTCGAACGTCCTAAAGGCGACGGTATTGTCCGTATCCAAAAGCAAACTAAAGGCCGCAAAGGCAAAGGCGTTTGTATCGTAACTGGTTTGGATATGGATGACGCGCCACTTAAATTACTAGCAGCTGAACTTAAGAAAGTCTGCGGTTGTGGTGGTTCTGTAAAAGATGGCAACATCGAAATTCAAGGTGATGCTCGTGACAAGATCAAAGCACACCTTGAGAAGAAAGGCATGACCGTAAAATTAGCCGGTGGTTAATTCAAACTGTTCAGTAGATTTTATAGAGCGTCTCAATTGACGCTCTTTTTGTATCTGTAGTTTGTGTAGCTAAACCGAAGGTAACAATCAGTACGAAGCGACAAACACAGAAAGTCTATTGAGGAAACTCAGCTAATAGCAGAGCAAGCAATCGTAGATTGATAGATCCATATTAGCTATTTTATGGTAAATAACGGTTATGTTTAATGACACCAACCCAAAGCGCTGTATTTTAAAATCTGAGAGGGATAGGAGACCAAACTAGAGAAGAATTGGCGTACGTGGATATTTTATTTAACATAATATACATAATGCGCACTGAATCGAGGATTCCACTGGGCTTGAAAACGCTACGGCAAATCCTGCACAAGCCATTGAAATACTTGGTAATCCAAGCCCGTTAAACTTTTTTGCTATGCTCGTCCACAGCGTCTGCGCTTCGTACGTTTTTGCTTTATCTAATGCTAATCCAACAAGTGCCTTTTCTTTATCTTCACCTATAGCTTCTGCAAGCATAAGTATCTGATTTTCCTTCAAGTATGTTCTTCCTTTTCGCACGTCAGTAAGCATTTGAGGACTGATGCCTAAATCTGGGGCGATTTGCTTGTATTGCACATACTTCATTTGCTCTTTGTAAGCGTCAATGAGTTTGTTTGTATACATTTTTGAATCCTGCCTTTAGATCGTTATTAATGATTCTAGCTCATTTGTACGGAATTTATCGTATTTACACTATGAAGAATCTCGTATTAACTATACGAAATATTTCGTATTGACCGCCTTGGTTTAGGCGTTTGCCCTTGACGCTTGCGTCTGGTCTTGGTGGTCACTCTCAACGGTCAAGGTGTTTGGTTATGCTTACGGAACAAGTTAAATCTCTTATAGAAAAAGAATCAGAACTTAGTCCTCGTCTATCTGGCGTGTTCTTCCGTAAGCACCTGAACCAATCCATGTATGCTGACGACGGCCAACTAACTCCGTTCGCTATCGAGTGTCATCGTTACTTTCAAGAATTGAAACGTTCTGCTGAGAAAAAAGCGTTTGCCGCTCGCCTTCAACAAGAACGCGTTCAACACGAACAGCACCAAACTTCGATTAAGAAAGCTAACCAATCCGTTTCGAAATCTGTGAACCAGTCACGTGCCCGCTTCATTGGCTCCTTAAGGTTTGAGCTAAACGCTGGCGTTCTAGTCGTTCGCTCAGCTTCTCATTACATGCAGTATCCAGCTAAGTTAATCCGTCGCTACTTGAAAAAACTCGGTGTATCCAAACTTGGTAAGTCTTTGTCTGATGGTGTTTCTTTTAAAGGTGACGCTGTCACTCAAATTATAGAAACTCTTCAGACTAAGCATGCTACGAACCTAACAGTTCCCACTGATGTTGATTTCAAGCAGCAATCTGTTTTCGAGTATATCCGTTCTTCTCTAAACGAATTATCAGCTCTTGGGCGTAATCACTTGGAGGCTCAGCCATGAGCCTAGCTCAAATCATCTATTACGACTTGCTGCCTGATTACACGGTTTCCGTGTTGGTCAAAGGCTGTGATGAATGGGATTTGCTTAAGTCGATGTCTCATCTTGAGTCTTGGGCTTCGTCTGAATTTGTCTCTTATGAGTTGGTGTCTATCACCAACACCACTTACCAAGAACGCGTTGATTTAGGGGTCTTCGATGACTACTGCAACTAACATCCTTAAGAAATTCGATGAGCAGTCTGTTCATATTGACTACCTATGTTTTACATTTGCAGTCAAGGACTTACGCCATTGTCACAACGCGATTCAACGTCTTCACAAGCATGAGGAATACAAAGGTTTAGCGCCTAAATCTCTGTTACAGCGTAACTGTAAGGCGCCTAAGTTCCCTGCTCCACCTAAGTTTAATGCGACCATCGCAGGCACTGCTGAAGAGATTGAAGCGTACAACAACGCCTTTGATATCTGTTACCGCAATTACCTAGAAGATTGCCTGCGCATCTTCACCAATCAGGTGCTTGGCTTGTCGCTTTCTGCACCTCGTGGCCTTGGCTTTCAGTTCTATTCTGAGTCTATGAAGTTGACCTCACCAGACGGTGAAGACTTCTGTGGTTTCGTGGGTATTGGTGGCAACAATGACACGGTGCATTTCCAAATTAATGGCACTGGTTGTAAGCATGTGTTTGCTCGTCGCGCGCCTTGGTCGCTGCATGATTGGCTGACAAACGTTCTTGGTGTTCAAACACTCGCGCGTGTCGATCTCGCTTACGATGATTACGACGGTATCTTTGATTGTGAATACGCACGTAAAGCTTGGAACGACAACGCATTTCGAACGGCTGAACGTGGTCGTAATCCGGTTCTGCATGTTGACCATACGATTGCGGGCTTTCGTGATGGCCGTCCTGATTACACCAAAGAGCAATACTCGATTGGCTCTCGTACTTCTCGCATTTACTGGCGTATCTACAACAAGGCTCTTGAGCAGAAACTCGCGAACACGGGTCTTGTTTGGTACCGCTCAGAAGTTGAACTTAAAAAATGGAACATCGATGTGCTGTTGAATCCTGCTGGCGCATTCGCGGCCATCAACGACTTCGCAGCGTCGATTTCTACTGCAAAACAATTCAATACAAAACCTGTCCCGACTAAACGTGCGGCGTTAGACCTGTTGGCCTCGGCTCACTGGATGCGTCGCCAGTACGGGAAAATCCTGAACTCTTTAATCGAATTCCATGAGGGCGACATTGAAACCGTTGTCGGCTCGCTCGTCCGTGATGGAACAAAATTCACCTTCCCCGATACCTACGGCAAGTTGGTGACTCACATATTGGAGACCTAACAAATGGCTAAATCTGTTTTTGTCCTAGGCATGGACATTACTTGGAACTCGGCACGTGGTGACAGTGCTCAACTGAACATCTCGCGTCCACTACGTGAAATTAACTCGGAGAAATTCAAGCGTCGCACCATCGGCGAATCTGGTGACGTAAACCCACAATGGGATCAACCTTTGATGATTGATCATGAATACGCCCTGCTTCTTGAGCGCACCGGTGCTTTGGTTCCTCGTCGTGAGTACCAATTGCAACTTGAAATCAACCCAGAAGATCCTTTGGCGGGTGCCATCGTGACAGCGCTTATTCCTGTCGACGCAGAAATTAAGAAGCACTTCGAAGCTTCAATGAAGGCTAACTAAGAAATTCTATGTCTATTTGCGTAACGGTTATTGATGGTGTTTTGCAGCAAGCAACTAATGGCAGTTGTGAGCTCATTTTGATGTCAAAAGAACAAGTTACGCAGTTAGTTGATGGTCAATTTGATTGGTCATTACTCGAATTTGACGAGGAACTGTACGAATACGTTTTAGGCCAGTCCCTTGTCACTTTCATCGGCGGTCATGTCTTAGGCCGCGTACTTAAATACTTTGGAAAATAATAGGAAAATCAGCATGAAATACATGAATCAAGTACAGAGCTTTTTCACTAACAAATACACACAAGCGGGTGTAGCAATGTCGCTTTCTGTTCCGGCTTTTGCTGAAGGTAACGCTAACGTTGAAGCCATTAACGGCGCTATCGATGGTGGTAAACAGATGGTGTCTTTGACCACTTCTGGTGTTATCGGTATCGCGGCTCTTGGCTTCGGTTTGGGGATGGTTGTTGCGTGGCTACGTAAATAATGATCCTCTCTATCGCTTTGGCCTCGTTAATATCTCTGTCCTTTTTATACGGGGTCTATACAGGCGTTATATCTGGTTAAGGGGAGCTTAAAGCTCCCTTTTTTCTTCTCAGTAATAAGGTGATTTCATGCGTTTTATAGCTCCCTTCTTATTACTTCTTTCACCGCTGGCCTTTTCTGATGAGTGTCCTGACGGTGAGCAAATGTATCAAGGCCAATGCCGAACCACTTGCGAAATCTTAGCGCTCGATTCTAGTCCTCGTGCTATGCGTTGGGATGCTACGGTTTGGGGTGATGCGCCTACTGGTTATTGTCGAGGCTCTGGCTCATCAGGTTGTGAACTTCAACGTACAGCGGTAACCATTCAAGTTAATGGTTCAGTTTTCTGGCAAGGTGACTTTAAGTATACAGGTGCAACTTGTTCTAATGTTGGTGAGTACACCGGAGATTCTCCTTGGACCGAACCCGACGATGGTAATTCTAACGATGGCTCAGGTAATGATTCTGGTGGTGATACTGGAACCGATACTGGTGACGGTTCAGATGGTAGTACTGATAACAGTGATGACCTCGATCATGGTGGCGGTGGTAATGGTGGTAACTCTGGTTCTGCTTATCCAGACAGTAATCATCCAATAAATCACTTACGCTCTATCCAAGAAAAACAGGTTATCTCTAACAACCTTTTGGATCGGAATACCAATGAAATTATTCAACTGAATGCTTCCATAACTGACAGGTTGACCGATATCTCCTCTCATTTGAACACAGAGCAAGTCAATACCAATAACTATCGAAACGAGCTCAAGACTAGTGTTCGTGGGATCACTTTCGCGTTCCAAGACGCCAATTCCACGCTCACAGACTTGCTCCAAACAATGAACTCTATAGACCGAAAAACAACGGGTGGCAATGTTGACCTTTCGCCGTTAATTGCGAGTGCCGCTGAAATCGAGAAGCACACATCCGGTACTTACTGGTTCTTAGATGCTATGCGTAAGCAAGTTGATTCGGTTGCGGACAATACTGGAGCAATCAAATACCAAGTCACTCCAATCTTAGAGAACATTGAGCAACGTATGGCGAGTGGCTCTCAAAACACTCGTATCTTTCGTGATGGCATTCGTAGCGATACAAGGAGCATCAAAGCCAACACTAATAACATTAAGAAAGAAGTGACCAACACAAAGAAAGCCGTTCAGGCAAATAAGGAATCAGTTGACGCTGTTAAGACGGCTATTGAAACCCAAACTACTTCACTAGAAGGTTCGCTTAATCAAATTGAAGAAGCCATTGAGAATGCTGGCGGCTCAGGTTCAGACTCTACTGGCGGGGATAATTCTGATGTTGTTAGCAAGCTTGGAGAACTTCAAGGCTCCACTGAACAACTAGGGGATCAACTAGGTCAATCCTTAGAAGGTATTCAAGATGCGATTAACGGATTGAATGACGGTGGCCTATTCCATGCGCCACCAACTAGTGATGGTTGGTCACACGGTACAGTTATTGGTGAGGCGGTTGAAGGTCTTATTGATGACATCGACAAACTCAAAGCAACTCTCAAGGACATGCAATCAACATCCCCTATTAATCTCGGCACAATGAGCTTCAACGATGGCAGTTATTCAGGTGAAACCTTCACTCTTTCACGCGCATCTTGGAATGTGGATGTGCGCTTTAACCTATTCAACACACTCGGCACGAACACAAGCACCATTCGCAACGTGATCATCTTTGCCGCTATGTTGATGGCTGCTTTTATCATCTTATCGTCGGGACGCAAAGGAAGCTAATATGGATTTCATTTTCGAAGCCTTTCAATACATAGCAAATGTGTTCGGCTCTATCTCTGACTTCTTTAGGTCTATTCCCGACTTAGTAATGGAAATCTTTACCTATGCTTGGTACTGGGGTATCAAACTTTATCTGTCCATCAAAATCTCTATGGTTGAGATGGCCTACGAAATTGCCTCAATGATACTAACAGACTATGAAGTCTATACGGTTCTTAACGCGGCGTTTAACAACCTAGCGCCAGACCTTAGACACGCGGCCTATCAACTCGGTGTCGTCGAAGCCATTCGAATCGTTATCGATGGATTGGCTACCGCCTTTGTTCTTCGAATTATGGGGTGGTGATTATGGCTGTTATCTTTCGTCACGGCTCTAATGGTTCTTACAAGTCTGCCTATGCGACTTGGTTTGAAATCCTCCCTGCACTTCGTGAAGGACGCTTGGTTGTCACCAACATTGAAGGCTTGCGCCCTAAAGAATCTATCGAGAAAATTCTTGGGGAAACCTTTCCGGCCAGTGCCAAGCTTATAAGGATCTTCACACGATCAAGTGAAGGTGTTCACCTTTGGCAGAACTGGTTTAACTGGATGCCAACGGGTGCATTGGTTGTTATCGATGAGTGCCAGGACTTGTACTGTCCAGAAGCAGGTTTTAAACGTGAGAAGTTCTTAGCTCGTCCTTTCTCAGAGTTCGAAGACATCTTACCAAAGGGCTTTGGTGAGCTGTTCCATTCTCGTTGGCTACCCATTGACCCTGATTCACTCGATGAGAGTGACTTAGACGATTGTGAACGTACACAGCTGGACGAGAACAACCGTCTGCTCTACCCGTTCGATTTCTATGGTGCTTTCATGCGTCACCGTAAATACCAGTGGGATGTGATCATGCTGACACCAGATTACAGCGCAATCCCAACATGGCTAAAAGGTTGTGCGGGTGAAGCCTACTCACATCGTTCTACGGATACCTTCTTTCGTAAGCGTAAACCGCGTATCTATAACCATCGTCCTAAAGCTACTAAGACAGACCCGACGACCAAAGCAGACTACGCCAGCTGCAGCAGTAAGAAGATTCCGGTGGATGTTTTCGCACTGTATCAATCCACAGGTACGGGTGGGTTCAATGAGACTAAATCAGATATCTCTATCTTAAAGTCGCCAAAGTTCCTTCTGGCCATGCTCATTGGTGTGTTGGCCATTCTAAAATTTTTCTGGGATTTGTATGTATTATCTAATAGTGATGTGGATTCGGCTCAAACAGTTCCTGCGCAAGTTGAAACTGCTTCAGCGTCCTCTGTACCTACTTCGCTTACTCTATCAATACCTCAAGCCGATACTGGTTTGGCTCGGTCGAACGCTTCTGGGTTGGATACTAGCAATGCTCATACTCAAGCTAGTCATACGACTGTTCCTCATGGTGTAAACCCGTTCTTTGAAGCACTTCCAATGTACAACGATGCGAAGTCTTTCTATCTCACGGGCATAAACACAGTAGCTAACACGCACGACTATCTGTTTCGCATCGATAGAGGTAGAGATACCTATTATTTGCGTTCACAGACTTTAGCTAAGTTTGGATATGAGTTTGAGTTAATTGATGAATGCTTAGTGATGGTGAAATCCAACACCATCAACGCACTGCTAACTTGTCCACCAAGCATCAACCTCGATGCGAATGAACCTGAAAAAGAGATTCAGTTAACTGGCGTTCAAAGTGGCGTGGATATCTTCAATTTAAACAAGAGCTAAAGGTGGCGATGCCCCGCAGGGATAAGCAAAGCACGAAGTGCAAGCGAAGCACCAAGCCGCCCACGGAACCCAATTTTTGCATGAATAGTTAATCGGCGCGGTTAGCAGCTGCAGCCGATTGGCTACCCACTCCCCACTTCCTGCTAAGCATCCCTTCCAGAGAATCAAAGCAAAAAAAGGGGCGGATTGCCACTGCAACCCACCCTAACCTTACCGCGTCTAATCAATCGAGTGTCGAGATTGATTAGTGAGATTGTTGTGCTCGATGCGTCCCGCATGAGTCGCGAGGACTGAGCAGCGATTGCGGGACGCAACGAGAAACCCCCGTATCTGTATTACGGGGGTAAATTCAACGCTCTAACGTAGCTTAGTGTCTTTAATTCGAATTAGCGGTCACACTAATTGAAATTAGCTGTCATACCGTATCCACAAATCATTGATTTATCAGAATGAAAACTATATACATACGCCCAGTGTTTTATATTGAGGAGCTTATCCTTGTCGGTACGAATCAATCATGAATATAGCCAAGAAGACTTGGAGAGAATGCCAGATGTTGCACTCCAAAGAACAATGCTTCTTAGGGCGTATACTCAGGACTTTACGTTGATCCCTCACTACTATAATGAGTATATAGACGAGCTGCCTACGTTAGAATGGACAAGTTGTAAATTCAAAGACCCAGATGTTGATGTACCAGATGAAAAAGGAGTCTATGCCTTTTCTATAGCGTTTGACAATGGGATCTTGCCTAACAACTCTTATGTGATGTATATCGGTAAGGGGGGTGAACTGGGTAATGATAGTTCGATTTCAAAGCGTTATAGTACTTACTTCAAATATGAAAATGCGCCTTATGATAGGCCAAGACTTCATACATTGTTTAGTATGTGGAAAGATCATATAACGTATAGCTTTGCACGTACCCCTGCTGGCGTATCGCCGGGTGAAGTAGAGCAAAAACTTAATAATATTTTACAACCACCTTTCAGCTTTATGGACTTTACCGCAGAAGTTAGGTTCGACCGAAGAGGCGCAAACTTATGAAAAACCTAATGATTCCTTGCTTAAAAGGTAAAATAGGTTCTTGGTTTACATATACATCTCTAATGACCTTTGAAGATATTGATAGGTTAATTAACTTTGCTGATGACCTTCATAAAATTAAAAAACTCTCGGATATGATACAGAGAGATATTGAAACTAATCGAGCTGAGGATATAGCTGACTATATCAATTCTAATATTGACCACTTTTTCAATGCATTAGTTATTGGTATATATGAAGGAGATCCTCGATGGCATCAATTTGATGGTATCAATCAAAATTCTAATCAATCAGATTCAGTAACTATTCCCTCTTATGCACAAGAATGTTTTGGATTTCTTTCACTAACTGAAAAAGAAAGGATGTTTGCACTTGATGGACAACATCGCCTAGCAGGAATCAAGGAAGCATTGAAAAAGGATGATAAACATAAAGGCGATACACTGCCTGTTATAATTGTATCTCATAAAAACACACCTGAAGGCTTACGAAAATCTAGAAGACTTTTTACAACTTTAAATAAGAAAGCAAAACTGGTTAAAACTGAATCTATAATAGCCTTAGACGAAGATGATTTAGCTGCTTGTGTAACTAGGGATATAATTGAAACGGGAGGTTACTTTACTGAAGATAATATTTCATTTTCTACTAGAAACCTTTCAGATCGACGTCATGTAACGACTCTAGGTTCTATATATAAATGTGTTCAAGAGCTAGGAGCATACTACTTTAATACCGAAGTAAGTAAATTAGAAGACGTAAAATACACCGATACTAAGCGACAAGAATTTTTTGATTTTTCGAATGAGTTCTACAAAAAGACGATACTTTACTCCCCTGAGTTAAAAGCCGCTGTCGAAGCTAAAAATTTTGCGAGCGTAGTAGCGAAGTATAGAGCAAATGATAATTCAGATCATCTGTTGTTTAGACCCCTAGGTTGGCACCTTTATACACAAGCTTTTGTTTTACTAAAGCAGGATGGCTTAACAACAACTGAAGCTGTCATACGTCTTGTAAAAGACAAAAGCTTGCTTCTTTCAGAAAAGCCATTTGTGGGTAGGATTTGGAACAAAAATAAGTCTACAATTAACGAACCGAGTGCTAGTGGTAAAATAAAACTAATTAAAGAAATGTCTTTACCGACAGTTAAAGAATAACTTAAAACAGTTAATAAAAGCCGGGCTTTTTAGCCGGGCTTTTATTTATGAATTTATTTTATCTCAATTCATTAAACTCTAGTAAATCATAGGCTTTTAGAATATGAGGTGAAAAACTAAGAAATTCTCTTCCAAATATAAGATTCAAAAGCCTCTTTAGATGGATCATCATTCTTATGGGCTTTCCATGATTCTAACAATTGTAATCCCAAGTTCTGTTTTTCTATTATGTCGGATATTTCATCATATGTGTGGAAGTAGAACTCTCTTTTATCTGCCTTTATATAGTTATCCGTTGTTTTAAAAGAAGCGAATAGCACGCCATTTATTGTTAATGCTCTAACTAGCCGTCTCAGAGAGTCGGCCAATTCAGTTTTATTTAAATGTAACAAGGAAGCATTAGCCCATACACCATCGAACTCTTCATAATAGTCGACATCTAAAAATGACATCTGTTTACAAAATGAAAATGGATAACTATTAGTAATCTTGCACATGTTTTCTGAAATATCGAAAGATTGGACCTTATATCCCTTTGAAAGGAAGTATCTTGTGTCACGACCAACACCACAACCGGCATCTAATATACGCCCACTTGGCTTAACATATTCTCTATATCTTTTATATGTGGCAGACATATCTATATGGTTAGTCTGCAAATAATAAGCGTCGGCGTTTTCATTGTAGAAAGCTGTAGTTGGGCTAACCTTATTCATAAATCGACTCCACATTGATTTTTGGCTAAGTTGAGAAAGTTCTTGAATTTTATGTTGGATCCGATTTATTTCGTTATCAATTGCGCCATCTGTTTCCAAAGGAAATACGATTTCATCAAGTTCGTCCGGTGCACCGATTAACTTTCCTGTAGCAGCAACCTCCATAACGCGAAAATGAGCACACAATTTGCCGAGTAATGTCGACAATGCAGGAGACTCTATCGCCCAGCCATTTTGCTCAATAAACTCAACGTTTTTCTTCGAAATCTCTACTATGTGGTTTAGTATTTCTCGGTCGTGCTCAGGCAAATCTTTAGGGGAGTGTGACCTTAAATAGGTTAAGGTACGGAACCTTTCCCCAAAAGTCTCCAAGTGCTCTTCTTTCAAGTCCAAAGCAAATACTTCGTATAGTCTCTTGGACTCCTCTCTCAGTTCTTTCAACGGACCATAAAGAGTCTTTAAGCTGTCTTCTAACTTCGACTTTTCGAGTTTGCGGTTTTCCTCTCTTCGATCAGAGAGATATTTATATGCAACGAAAGCTAAGGATAAAATCGCCGTAACAGCAGTTACGTCACTGGCCTTAAAATTTGCAAAGCTTAAACCGTCATTGGTTTTCTTGTTAGGAACCTCAATAACAACCTTAATCTCAGGGTTTTGAGGAGTGTGGTTTTGTGCTTCAAGTATAAAAGTGCATTCTTTTGTAATTTCTTGGATTGTAGCCATTTCGCAGAACAGAGGCCCCTCTGATTCAACAGCAACAATGTTCGGATCGTTATTTTCTGTCATATGGTTTATAGCTCGGAACTTTGACAAGAATGGTACCACAAATGGTGATTGAAAGGCCTAATAGACTTGGCATTAATGACATGCACAGTATTGCAAACAGCTAGTAATAAGGCTCCAATCGGAGCCTTTTTATTACACCATATTCTTCAGCACTCTCGCATACTTCAGTATTCGGTGAGCGACTTCACTATCATTTGAAGCGCCTAACTCTAACAATGCTACACCAATTAACACTTGTTGAGCCGTAACCCGCTGGCCAGTCGGAAGTTCTAAGCGATCATGCCTCATTACGAAGTTTTCCCACTCATCGCAGATGCTCAGTTCCCTGCCCTTGTTCATGCGCATCAGCCGTCTACACTCTGGCGGAATGGCTTTTCCCTTATCCCACTGTTTGACCGTCCTCACACTTTTTAAACAAAGTTCAGCTGCTTCCTCAACGCTTAAACCACATTCAAATTCACGAAAAATATAGTTTTTTGTCATTTCGTGATACTTCATTGAACTGTCCCTCAAAAGCGGGACATTTTATAAATAAGCGATATGCAACTGCATTAAACATAAGGGCCCATAATGCGCACTTAGATTGTTGGAGCAATTTAGTAATGTCCGGCTTGAGCCACTTTAAAATGTCCTCCTAAGATTAACAGCATTCTTTGCTTTTAAGACTTTAACCGTTGCTCATTACCTTTAGTGAAAAAGACAATTATCGCGTCACTGTTCTAAGACTAGCGTTGTCATGTTTCACGAATCATTCCGCACACTCTTTTGGCGTGAGCTTAAATCCACCAAGCAAGGTGCAGAATATTTTCACGTGCCCAAACCGACGATTACCCGTTGGCTTGATGGCACGGTTCCAATCAATCCCATGGCAGAAAAACTCATGTTGATTAAGTCGCTTGGTTACTTGCCTAACGATTTACGTTGGTCTGGCTTTCGTGTTTGTGAGAAACGCGCCATCATCATCACGCCGTCTGGTCGTGAGTTCAGCCCGAAAGAATTGGAAAGTTTTGTGTTCTGGCGTGACGAACATCGTCAGCTTGTTGAGAAATTTGGGCACATAGACCAACCAAAGACCTACCCAGCAAAAGAAAACGTTTTACCTTTTCGTGGCGGCCATCGAATGAAAGCCGCCAAATGGATACCTAGCAAGACAAAATAGCTAATGTGTCTATGTAAGAATACAGAACATGGCGAACAAATTTACTAGGATAATCAACCCATAAAATGGAAGTAATGTCTTTGATAGTATTACGCTTGCGTACCCTTCAACCGAGTCCTTGACTACGCTGGTATTTAACGTGAATTTTGAGCTGTCGATTATCTCCTCAGCAACCTGCTCGTATAATTTTCGATAGAGCTTTTCTTGGTGTAAGAAGAATGCATCTAGTAACCAAAAAACAACGGTTGGTATGTATGCGATCAGAGCGAACTGTTCGTTAGCATCCTTAGCTGCTAACGCAAAAAGAGCAGCTACCAAAGTTATACTCCATCCTTTTAATAAGAAAGAGTTTTGCCCCATTCGATTAATCACACCTTGGATAAAACCAAGGTGTGCAATCTTTATTTCTATTTTTAGATTCGTTTCCATGTTATTTGGTTTCTTTGAACTTCAAGCCAAGCGTCAAAACTTAAGTATAAGTCTTTGTCCTTATGAATCCAAAGTCTTGGTCTACCAGCGTTATCATCTTGTTTAAGGCAGTATGGATATAAGCCTAGGTATTCTTGTCCTTCAAACTCATTACTCCAAGAGTAAGTCGCGATAGGCGCGATGGCTACTTTTTCTTTGATTCCATCAAAATACCCACATTCCCAAGGCATCCACTTTGATGTAGTGGCGTTCTCTGTAGTGACGTATAACAGAGATTTCGATGCACTCATACGTTTTCTTAATAACTCGGCTGTATCAGCATCAACGTTAGAGCGATCTAGCTGAGGGTCATCAACCCAATCAACATAAACGCTATAACCTAAATCTTCCAGCGTCGCTTTGACACCAAGAATCAACTCTGCATCTTTTGAGCTATGCGAAAGGAAGATATCGTATCTTGCATATTGACTGAATGACTCAAATGATTCGTTTAGTATTTGGCGGCTTGTTTTATATATGTTTGTTGATTTGTTTCTTTCTGTTTGTGCTCTCGCACGTATTTCACTTTCTCGAAAAAGAGCCATTTTATTACATCCTTAATGGTTACAACTTTAAATCTGATATTAAAGTAGTTTCATTTCAACTCCCACTGTTCTATGCGATACGGCGTCAAAAAAAAACTATCGCAACAATCAAAAATCTATCTATCTTGTGTGTTGTAAAATATCATTCTTGAGTAGTAACATTTGGTATTTTGTGGTGGAAATGCATGTCGGAAAATAAAGAAAAAACAAGGTCGTACAAAGATAACTCTATGACTGCTACGGTCGGAAGAAATCTCGTAATCGCGTCTCTGGTTCTCTTCCTTCAAACTGAAGGTTTGCTCAAATTAGACAAATTGCCTTTTATTGGAGCGAGCATTCAAGGGGATAGAGATACTATATCATCATTGCTTTTGTTAATGAGTGTCTACTTTTGTTATAAGTTTTACGTATATAGAAAGAGTGAAGATAACTTTTCTCGCGTTACCGAGCTCACCGAAACGTTAAGACAGTCTTATTTCAACAGGATAGGCAAGAATATTCAGAATAAAGCAAGGTCTGCTATCTTTGCGAACAAAGATTCAATCGGCCGTGTTGATTTGACCCCTCTACTTGACTTAGCAAAAAGAAACGAGTGGACAAGGTATGAGTTAGCTTACGTCAAATTCAAGCATTGTCATTTCAGTTCAATTAGTGATTTAGATGCTCAATTGCAATACCGCAATGCAGAGGAAATCACTACAAATGTGACATTTGAAATGAGTGTCGTGTACCAGAGTAAAAATGGCTTTAAATCAAGTACTACATCCAGTTATCTGCAATATGTTATGACATACAAAGAGCTTTTGAGAGTCATCAGAATAATGCGCGTAATTAGTTCGTTGCAGTTACCTGATTTCCTTGAGGCAAACTTTCCATATTTAATTTTCGCGCTAAGTATCGTATATCACTTACTTTCATAAGAAAAAGCCGAACCCCATCGCTAAGGTTCGGCTTTTTTGTAGGCTTCTTGATTTTGGTGGACGTCGATGAAAACGAATTGGAAGCCTGTCGAGGTCAGTCGACCTGCCAAATGTATTGGTTCACTGCCCGCTGTGTAAATCGTCATTAGTATGGGTCTGAACTCGCTCGAAAGGTTTAAGCGTTTTGCAGATCCTCATTACACAATGATTAGACCCACCATACATAACTCAACCCTACTTACACTCTTCTATTTTCTTTCGAGAACTTACCACTGAGCTTCTGCATTGAAGCAAAATTAGGTCGTGAAACCAAACCTCCCTTCGCAGATCACTATTAGTGGTGCAAGCGTGTTGCACTCCATTTCTTTTGTTACGCCCTACGTTACGATGTAACACGTAAGTAAAACTGCTCTCTAAAGTGCTATGGCTCGCTATGTAGCCCAGTGATCATTTTCTCTCACATAACGGTTCTAACTGGACGTCCAACCAATCTCAATTCGTACGATTTAGGCCTTTAGATTTTCTGTTTTCCTCGAGTATTTCTGATTCGATGGAGTTTAATCCGCAAGTACTTACTGCCATCAAAAGTCCCTATACAACTAACATAAATTATTATCACTCAAAGTGACGGTGTCTCTTTTAGATTTTTACAGGATATTCCACTACTCAGAAATGCCTTTTAATTTGACTTTGTAATTTAATTACAACTTCAGGTGGTGAGTGAGTGTGCGTTAGTTCTTTGTATTGAGTTAAGTTGCTGTATTTAAACAAGTTAACGCTTGAGGTGAATTTTTGCAGGGTTTTCGACTACTTGGAAAAGGTGACAGTTAATTGCAATTAGTAAAATTTTACCAATGCATTATGGCAGTGTTTTCCACTCTACCTTTGGTCTATGACTGTGACGCGGTAACTAAATATTTTGTCAGATGAACGTGGCGGAAAGGTGGTGAGTTGTTTGTTTTCGAGGGCTATACAACGGGCGTAAAAAAGCAGGGTCTGTGCCCTGCTCTTTGTAATTTCTTAGTCTTGTTTCTTTGCGGCGTATTCTGCTCGAATTTGCTCTGCAACGATCTTAATCGCTTCTGCGGTACTAGTGCCCTTTTGCATTAGTTCTTGAATACGTTCTACAGCTTGTTGCTGTTCTTGATGGGACAGAGGTGGTAAATCGTCAAACATAAAATAGCTCCTCAATGTGAGGAGCTGACTATAACGATTCGCTTAATAGGTCGCAAGAAAATTAATTGAAGCGCCCATTGCATCTGCGTTGGTGTATCGGGCAGCAATGTCTATTTCAATTAAGTTAAGTGGCGATAAGCCAAGACCGGCAGTGATCGTCCCCTCGTCATCTGAACGAGCTAGGTTTGTCATATAACCGCCACGAAGTGCAAGCTGGCGAAGTACGTCAATCTCAAAACCGGCACGTAGCATTTGTGTGTTGTCATCAAATGTAGAGAACTTCTTCTCTTCGTTTAAATCGTAATCGACACTAAAGCTAAAGTAATCCGCTACGTAACCCGCACCAACGGTGTAAACTGGTCGCATGCTGTACTCATAGGATTGGATCGTGTCGCCGTTGTATGTGAATGATTTGGTTTTCACGTCGCGGCCAATCAAGTTCTTGGCAGAGATACCCAAGCGATATGGTCCAAAGAACCAAAGTGCGCCAGCATCTAAGTTGAACATGGTTTCTGCGGTTTCATTTTCACGCAGGTCTTTAGTGTCAAATGCGGCAAAGCTGGTCGCGTATGAATAGGTGTAGATGCGTTGTAGTTTTGGTGTGATACCAAATGACAGGTGCTGGTTCATGAAGTTGGTGTACTTCGCCAGTGAGATACCCGCTTCCGCTACGCCAATAGATACACCGCGCACGTAACTGTCATTTAACGGGTCGCCGCTTGCAGTATCGATGGTCGGCTCTACGAAAGATTCAGTATACAGTTTGCCGTATGCGGTCGCAGATAAGAACTTGTTTGGGATACCAACTGCAACAACGCCACCTAAATCGAAGTCCATCTTCTGCCCATTAATGGCGTTCAATGAATTGACGATATCTGTAGGGTCAGTAAGTTTACCAATGCGCTCAATCTCATCGATTAAGCCATCTTGGTCGTTATAGTTGATACCAAAGCTCGGTACGATCATACCTGCGTCGTCATTACGGCGGTAAATGGCGGTAAGCGCTGGGTTAAAGAATGGTGCGGTTAGGTAAGAGGCAGATACGGTGCCCACGCCACCCATTGCATCACTGCGGGCTTCAATTGCGTAAGTGGCAGCAGAAGCAGCGCCTGAGAATAGCGCTGCAGTCATCGTGGTGGCTAAAATTTTGTATTGTGTCTTCATACTACACTTGTGTTTTCGTTCTTCCTGAACTTATATCGGCACAAGTGTAATTTCTTTAGCTATTCTTCGAGAGAAACATCATAAGTTCGGCTAATAGTTTGAGCTTGCTCCACAATTATGTCCCCTTGCCAACGGCGACTGTTAATGCTGACAGCTAAAACGTAGCGATCGTTTGGAATACCGTCGAGTTCGAGTGCATTTGGGTAGTTCGATTCGTAGGTCTTTTTCCACACTTGATCGTATTGGCCTTCGATGTAGTCGTATAAGCCTACTTCCAATTGCGGTAAAGGACAGTGCGGGTTACGAAGTGCGCTCTTTTCTACTTTCCAATTCTCTTTTGATGTCCAACGAACGTATTGCGATGAGTTTGAATTCCCCAAAATCACCCAAGTGCGATATGTACGCTTGTCTTTTGTGGTAATAGAGAGATGGTACAACCCCGCGTCTAACTTACCGGTTAAGTTATAGCGTTTAAGGAAGTTGCGTTCGTTAGCCAGTTCGGTTCCCTCTTGCGGCTCTTCATAATTGAAGGAGCTATCAGCAGAGATTGAGCTATCAACCCAACGACGAAATGAGATGTCTTCGATATCGGTTGTCGCGCGCAGCTTAACCACGAGTCGATAGGTATCTCGCCCTGGGCTTTGAATGGTTTGGCGGATAACGTTAATACCGCTGATCCAATCTGGAAGCGTAACGCCTGTGAGAGACTTACCACAGTCTTTTGATAATGATTGAGCGAGCAAGTCATTAAGATGCGGTCTGGTTTCTTTGTTGGGTTCGCTTTGCCAAAGTTCAACAAGGGAGTTGAACATGCCACCAAGGTCATCTTCTAGCAGATGTTGGTGTGCTTGAGTTAAAGGCGTATTGGACTGAAACCAGTCCGTTGCATGGACTGGTTTCACTAACAGTAATGATAGAACTACAGGAAGTAGTGTTTTCATTCTTGCGATTACGCTTTCATCTTGTAGCCAACGCCACGAAGCGTTTCGATTTCAAGACCTGGCAGTTTTTGACGAAGCTGCAGGACGTGTGTGTCTACTGTACGAGTTGTAGGGAAATGGTTGTAACCCCAAACGTGGTCTAGTAGTTCATCACGCGTAAACACGCGGCCAAGGTTTGATGCCAAGAACAACAGCAGATCAAACTCAGTACGAGTCAGTGTGATCATTTCGCCTTTGAATACAACTTCGCGTGTCGCGCGGTCGATTTCTAGGTCTTTGGTCATCACTTTGTCAGCGTTGCCCTGCTCTGCTGCATCTGGTGCACGAAGTTGTGCACGAATACGAGCAAATAGCTCGGCTTCAGCAAAAGGTTTAGTTAAGTAGTCGTTCGCGCCAGAATCTAGACCAGCAACTTTATCTTTAACAGTAACAAGTGCAGTAAGCAGAATTACTGGAACATCTTTAATTTTTTTCCATTCAGGAAGAGATTGTACTGAATCGCCATCTGGAAGTTGGCGGTCCAGAATGACTAAGTCAGCCTTTTTCCATTGTGGCTCAACGTCTGAAATACGCTCCACATGTAAACACTCATATCCTGCTTGTTCCAGGCTTACTAACAGGCCGTCAGCCAAGTTTTTATCGTCCTCAACGAGAAGCAGTGTCTGTTTCACAAGGTATCTCCAATATAAAGGTTGTAGGTGGTCCCATTAGGGACATTTTTCCGCCCATGCGGCCTACCATTGATTCAACTATTGTTAATCCAAGCCCTAGTCCGCTCTTACTTACGAACGGTTTTCTTAGGTTTGCCCAATCTTTTGCAGTCAAGCTGCCGGCATCTATGACTTGGATAATGATCTTATCTGCACTGGTTTCTACACGTAGTTCTACCGGTGCTTCACCATACTTCAGTGCGTTTCGTAGCAAGTTGTCGATACAGGTCCCAAGCCAGTACACGTTAACTTTAGCAGCTACATCTTCGTTTATTTTGAATAGTACAGCGTTATCAAATTCTTCTTCAATCTTATATTCTAGCCATTCTGCAACCGATGGAACCCAGTCTGTTGCAAGCATTTGGTTATCAGATTGCAAATAATCTTTACTTGCCTCCGCTAACTGGCGTAATCGGCGCGTATCTTCGCACAATCGGCGAAATTCGTCGTAAACACTTTCAGGAAGATGTTCAAACTCGCGACGGAATCCCTCAACGGTTAAAGACAACGATGCAATTGGCGTTCTGAGCTCGTGCGTTAGAATCTGCAGTACCAGCATACGGCTGCGCATTTCTTCACGCTTGCTGTTCCAACGATACACTGCCCAGCCTATTACCAGCAAGATGTTGGCAATCACAAGGATGATCATACTGATCCGCAACACTTGTGAGTGATCTTCTACATCCCAGCAGATATTGCCGCGTTTTACGAAACAGCTTCGGCTTTCTGATGCTAATCCGTAAGACAGACCCGCGTTTGCAACGTTTTCCTGCCATACGTTTTTGGCGAATACAAAATAATGGTCGCCACGGCGTAGCCACAGCTCTTTGCCTTCAATAAACATGCTCGCGCCGGCGATGAGTGCGTTGATCGCGTCATCATCCATATTTTGCAGACTTGCGAGTAGTTCGTCCCCTTCATCGTTAGTTCGCTCTTTGATATGCATGTATTGAGCAAGTTTAGGACGAAGCTCTGGATACTTTTCTGCATAACGCGCTGCATAGGTTCCCCCTCCTGGGTGGATCAAACCGCTACGCGAGAACCAACGCGGTGTCAGTTGCGTCCCCTTACATATGGCACGCGTAAAGACTAAAGGTTCAGTAATTAAAGGGCTTAACGGTAATTTTCCGCGACACGTGTTGGCTAAACGGTACAACTGCTGAATATCTTTCAGCGGGTAGTCTGCCGTTTGCGGCAACATTGAGTCCGGCGAGAGCAATTTGGTTGGGTAGTTAGATTGCAGTATGCGTATATCATACGATTTAAGGGCTACTTCGTAATTAAATAGCTCTGTAAACGTATCTATTCGTTCTGGTAATGAATCTGCAAATGCGGGTGCCGAGAAAATTGGCAGCATTAAAGCAGAACGGAGCAAAAACTGTTTAATCAAACTGTTACCGTTACTTGTTATATTAGCCAGAACTATACATCAATAAACAAGCGAATGACATTAGGCGGCTCAAGGATTTGCAGTACTATAACATTGAAAGCGCACAAAAAAAGGCCCGCGAATGCTGGCCTTGATTAGTTTTAAAGCAAATTATATTAAAGTGCTTTGAAAATTGCCTCGACGCTTTCTTTCGCATCGCCGAACAGCATTGAGGTGTTTTCTTTAAAGAACAGTGGGTTCTGAACACCTGCGTAACCCGTATTCATTGAACGCTTGAATACGACTACGTTTTGCGCGTTCCAAACTTCTAGTACAGGCATGCCTGCAATTGGGCTGTTTGGATCTTCAAGAGCTGCTGGGTTAACCGTGTCGTTTGCACCGATTACAAGAACGGTATCTGTTTCTGGGAAGTCATCGTTGATTTCGTCCATTTCTAGCACGATATCGTAAGGCACTTTTGCTTCCGCTAGCAGCACGTTCATGTGACCAGGTAGACGGCCCGCTACTGGGTGAATACCGAAGCGAACTTCAATACCTTGCGCGCGTAGCTTCTCAGTAATCTCATGCACTGGGTATTGCGCTTGAGCTACTGCCATACCGTATCCCGGAGTGATGATCACTGATTTCGAGTTCTTCAGCATTTCTGCTACTTCTTCTGCTGAAGTTTCGCGATGCTCGCCCTGCTCTTCGTCACTTGAAATCACAACTTCTTGACCGAAGCCGCCAGCGATAACGCTGATGAACGAGCGGTTCATTGCTTTACACATGATGTAAGAAAGGATCGCACCAGAAGAACCTACCAATGCACCTGTCACGATCAATAGGTCGTTTGCAAGCATGAAACCTGCTGCCGCTGCTGCCCAACCTGAGTATGAGTTCAGCATTGAAACCACAACCGGCATATCTGCACCACCGATAGATGCTACCAAGTGGTAACCGAATGCAAAAGCAATCAGCGTCATTACGATCAATGCGAACATGCTGCCGTCTGCTTTTACGAAGTAAATCATAAGAAGCGTAGAAACGACGATCGCAGCAAGGTTCATTTTGTGTTTGTGAGGCAAGTTAAGTGGCGAAGAAGAGATAGTGCCACGTAGCTTACCAAACGCTACGACTGAACCTGTGAAGGTTACCGCGCCGATGAACACGCCAAGGAATACTTCCACTAGGTGAATCACATGCTCAGCGTGCATACCAGCAAGGTCAGTTGAAACTGGCGCTGGTGGCTCTAGGTAGCTGTTGTAACCTACCAATACTGCTGCCATACCTACAAAGCTGTGTAGGATAGCAACCAGTTCCGGCATTTGAGTCATTTCTACTTTTTTCGCGTAGTGGATACCGATGCTACCACCGATGACCATCGCGATGATGACCCAAACGAATCCTTCCGCATTTGGGCTGAAGATCGTCGCAATAAGCGCAATCGCCATACCCGCAATACCGTAGTAGTTACCGTTTCTTGCCGATTCTTGTTTAGAAAGTCCCGCGAGACTTAAGATGAAAAATAGCGCAGCAATGATATATGCCGCTTGTACTAATCCTGCAGACATTGGTCACTCCTATTATTTATCTTTGCGGAACATTTCAAGCATACGTTTGGTTACGGTAAAGCCACCAAAGATGTTTATGCTCGCAATGAGTACAGCAATGAATGATAGGAAGGTAACGACACCATTACCCTGACCAATTTGCAGCAGTGCACCTACTACGATGATGCCTGAAATCGCGTTGGTTACAGACATAAGTGGAGTGTGCAGTGCATGCGTTACGTTCCAAACTACGTAGTAACCTACTACACACGCCAGTACGAATACGGTGAAATGAGATAGGAATGCAGCTGGAGCAACAGAGGCAACCCAAGCAAAAGCACCTAAACCAACAGCTAAAGCACCGAATTTCTTCACTGGTGACGTTGGTTCTTCAACTTTTGGTTGTGGTTTAACGGGTTCTTGCGGTTTGGCTTGTGGCTGTGCTGAAACCTGAATCGGTGGCGCAGGCCATGTAATTTCGCCTTCTTTTACTACTGTTACGCCACGAAGTACCACGTCTTCGAAGTCGATATTGATGTTGCCATCTTTCTCTTTGCAAAGCAGTTTCAGAAGGTTTACAAGGTTGGTTGCGTAAAGCTGAGAAGATTGTGTTGGCAGTCGACCTACCATATCGGTATAACCAACGATTTTCACGCCGTTAGCCGTGGTGATTACTTGATCTTTTACCGTGTATTCACAGTTACCACCGTTTGCGGCAGCAAGGTCAACGATCACGCTACCCGCTTTCATGCTATCCACCATTTCTTTGGTGATAAGCGTTGGCGCAGGTTTACCAGGAATCAGTGCCGTTGTGATGATGATATCAACGTCTTTCGCTTGCTCAGCGTATAGCTCTGCCGCTTTTTTGTTGAATTCATCCGACATTTCTTTCGCGTAGCCGTCACCTGAACCAGAGTCTTCTTTAAAGTCTACCGTTAGGAACTCTGCGCCCATCGATTCAACTTGCTCTTTTACTTCAGGACGAACGTCAAAAGAACGAACGATAGCACCGAGGCTACCTGCAGCGCCGATAGCAGCAAGACCTGCTACACCTGCACCTGCAACCAATACTTTGGCAGGCGGTACTTTACCAGCAGCGGTGATTTGACCTGTGAAGAATCGACCGAATTCATGAGCGGCTTCAACCACTGCGCGGTAACCGGCAATGTTCGCCATAGAAGAGAGTGCGTCTAATGCTTGAGCTCGAGAAATACGAGGAACCGCGTCCATTGCGAGAACGTTGATGTTCTTGCTAGAGAGTTGTTCCATTAACTCTGCATTTTGAGCAGGCCAGATGAAGCTAACCAATGTTGCGCCATCTTGCAGTAATGCGATTTCGTCGATGCCTTTTTCTTCATCTACGAGTGGCGCATTGACTTTAAGGATTAAGCCAGATGTCCATACTTCTTCACTAGATACAATTTTCGCCCCAGCAGCTTCATAAGCGGCATCATCGAAACTGGCTAGCACCCCCGCTTGTGATTCGATTGCGACATCGAACCCCAACTTAATTAACTGCTCAACCGACTTTGGTGATGCAGCTACTCGCGATTCACCCGCGAGTATTTCTCTAGGTACACCGATTTGCAAAACGCATACTCCTTGTATACATATCAATAAATTAGTCCCAAAACAGAGCGTCGCTCTACTCTAATTCTTTTTTATTTCTATCTGTTTACTACGCAAGATAAATACAAACGAATGATGGTGTTTGGGGTCACCCATTTGCACAGTCACTTCTTGACTAACAGTCCTGTTATTATTCTGTTTTTATCTAACGTCAATCGTGACTTCAAGTGTTTTGTAATAAAAATACTAAATTTCATTACATATAACGCCACGTAATGAATGATTCTCCACTTCACGCTGAAAAATAACAACGATTTGCATCACTAAGCAGAGGTCTAACCAGACGCCCGCTAACTGTTTGTTTTACAGATATTTAAGCCTAAAAAAGAAAGAGAGCCATCAGCATATACACTAATGGCTCTCTTTAAGATGATTCGAATCAAGTTGCAGTGATTTCTTAATCGAAGATCTTTTCACCCATTTGGTCGATAAACATCTGCGATTTTTTTAGCATCAGTTCGTTGGCGTCTTGCTCTGAACCTAGCAAATCTGAACGGATAAAACGGTGTGATTTCACTTCTCCGTTGAAATCTTTTTCGATGCGCCCTGCGATGCGGTATTGGCCACCTTCTGAAAGGCTTTCTTGGTAAATTAAGTAGCCCTTGTATTCTACTGGTTCAACGGTTTTTACTTCGGCAGCTTTGTCACTGCCACCAAACAAGCGCGAAAAGAATCCCACGGTTCCTCCTTGGGCATGCCCACTTTCTTACAGGTAGTTTCCTATACAGTAGTGAGCATTAGTTACTTTATGTTGACGTTGAGGATCGGTTTCTCGAACCAATCCAGTTCTTTGTCTTCATCATAACTGGTATGCGACAAAATTACAGGCACATCATTGTTACGATTTTTGCGTCTGTCTTCCCGAATCATCACTGCTGCGTTCTCAACCGCCACATCGACACTTTGTTTGAATTGAGCCAGTTTACGCTCTGGAAGTGCAGACAAAAAATCGATGTCATGACGAATGTACACTGGCTTTAGTTGAATGAGCGCTAAACATGCAATATCCGCCAATTGTTCATTGTCAAACTGCTCCACGTACTGCTCTGAGGCAAGCACCTGCCCAACCAGTGTTTCCATGTAATTGTGTACGTCTGAACTGATCTGCATCGATTTTTCTCCTTTGTTCAACACTTTGAAAGTATAGCAGTCCGGACTAACGTGCAACTCGTTGATTGCTCTTAATTTAATCAACCTCTCTCTTTTTGTAAGCGTTCGCTGTAAAACACTTGGAAAATTCCCAAATACACGTATTCTTGTTAGTTTTGAAAGTTACAGAATTTATACTGTTTGCACACGGTATTAATTGAATGCTTAATGTAACTCACTAGATATATTCAACTATTTTCAGGTAATTTGCAGTAGATGGTTTCATCTTTAATGACCTCCCCAGGCTTTCGATTCCTATTCCCAATCTTGTTGTTGGGCGTAGTCAGTTTGGGTATGGATAACATCATTCAGATGACGCAATCTAACTGGGGAATTGCTGCGAATTTGCCGTACATTTTGCTCGGTTGTGCGTTGTTGATGTGCTATTCGTTTAAGCAGGGTCGCGAGTCCATGGTTTGTATCGCCATGCTTTTTGCCTACTTTGTGATTCAACATCGCCTTCAAGTTCCTCTCCAAACGGGAACTGCACTGTTAGAGCTCACGATACTAGCGAGCTTGTTACCCGTTTCATTTCTTGCGGTGTTCATCTTCAATAAAGAAGGTTTTGATTCAAGAGCGACGTTGACTTACGTGTTCATGCTGATCATGTTCGTATTTTGGTCCTACGTGACTTTGACGTATTACGTCGAAGGTGGATTTGACGAATGGACTAACGGTATTCTGTTCATCGTGCCGACTCTCTCTAAGTTACCACTCGTCTTGGTGTTGTATTGCATTGGCATCGTGTGTTTTCTGGGCATCTTGGTCTTAAAGAAAAACAAGATCATTCATGCCATGACCTACTCTGCGATGGTGCTAGCATCAGCAACGTTTATCTTCTTTGACGTTCAGTATATTTCGAGCACGATGTTTACGCTGACAGGTCTTTTGATCATCATCTACTCAACTTCGGCTAGTCATCAATTGGCTTTTACCGATAGTTTGACGTTGATTCCAAGCCGCCGCGCGCTGGATCTTGAGCTCAAACACATGGGACGTAAATTTACTATTGCGATGCTAGACGTTGACCACTTTAAAAAGTTCAACGATACCTATGGTCATGACACAGGCGATGACGTGTTAAAGATGGTTGCATCACGCCTAATGAAGACACAAGGTGGCGCGAAAGTTTACCGTTTTGGTGGCGAAGAGTTCACCATTGTGTTCAAAGGTAAATATACGGAAGACTGTGAAGCGCATTTGGAAGAAGTTCGTGAATTGATAGCGCAATATGAAATGATTCTTCGTGACCAAGACACCCGCCCTGACGACAACAAGCAAGGTCGTAAAAAACGCGGTAGTGCAGATTCTAAGAAGAAAACGGTGTCAGTTACGGCAAGCTTTGGTGTGGCAGACAGTCGCAGTGCACGAAACCCTGCAGATGTCATTAAGCTTGCGGATGAAGCTTTGTATAAAGCCAAAAAAGCAGGCAGAAACTGCGTTAGGTTCTGCCACGCTTAATCCGTCTTACATCAATGTACGGACATTATGCTTGGTTGAAGAAAAGCACCAAGCTTCCCCCCTTGAATGCACTACCATAGTTCAGGCTCATCCCCACACCTATGTTAACGACAAACGGAATTTTGACTGGAGGAGTCATCAGCCAGCCCATACTTGCTTCGTAGTAGTGGTCAGTGTTTAACGGTTTTTTCGTGTCTCCACCAATGTCTACACGATTAAAACTGGTATAAAACGATTGAACCATATTTTGCCAAATAGCCAATCGATGGAAGATTTTCACGCCATTGACCCAGTACCAACCTTCGGGATTAATAGCATCATCTCCCTTCCCTAGATTGATACCAAAACCATTGAAATAGTGCGGTGAGGACCAAAAGTACCACTGTCCAAAATGGCCATAAGGACTGTATTTGATAGTCGCGTTAAGTTCACCAACCATAGCAACAGAGCTCGTGTTGACATAAACGCCATCAATCTGGTCTCTATAGTCTTCTAATGTATCACTCCGGTACGCATAATTATTTTGGTAATACATAACGTGTGTGCCTGCCGCTGCGCTTAACGTTACATTTCGGTTGAGGTACGCTTCCTGTTCGACTTCCAAGTATCCACCAAAAGTCAACTCATCCATTTCGTCGGGTGTAGTCGACTCAAATGCTGATACTTTTTGTTGAGCTGACAGTAAATACCCCCTTCCATTTACTTTAGTTTGATAAGGTGAATAACGATAATGGTTAACAGGAACACTGAATGGCAAAGACATCACAGAGACTTTTTTTCGTAAATCGAGGGATTCATTGTCACCCAACGATTCATCATCAAGGTTAAGGAACTCATTAGGGTCGAAGTTTGAGAATCCAAACGTGAAAACGTCGCTGTCAGAAAGCACAATGCTGGATGCAAAGTTATAATCGAACTCTTTTTGAAGTTGTTTTTGAACCGTGCCGGAATAAGAAGAAGTAGAGGCGAAAACCATCGCCAGACAAGCCAACTTACGCATAACTCTTATGTGTTTGTTATCGCCGTTCCATGACTTGGGTTATGTGCTTATGTTCCTATTAAGCAAAATGGGGCGCGATTTTGGCTTGGAGAAGAAATAAATGCAAATGTTTTCTTTATGCTCAGGAGCGGTTGTGTTTTCAAGCGTTTTTTTGCTGGATTTTATTAAGCAGTATTTATTTACAATGCTAGGCGACACATTCCTTGCCTCGGTTAAAATGATTTTGACTAGGCTTTCCTCATCCGAGCAAAAATTAAACCGCGAGAGATACACTGACTCTACTCTTGGTTAAAGAACAACACTAAACTGCCGCCTTTTAGCGCGCTGCCATAGTTAATGGTCAGCCCGAGCCCAACGTTATCGATCCAATCGGATTTAAATGGTGGTGTCATCAACCAACCTACACTTGCTTCATAATAATGCGAAGTGTTCATCGGTTCGCTCGTGTCCCCACCTACATCAACTCGGTTAAAACTGGTATAAACGGACTGGACGGTTCGGCCTACCTTGGTAAAGTCATAGAATAGCTTTACACCGTTGACCCAATACCAGCCTTCTGGGTTGCCGACATCCCCGTTATTGCCTTCTCCCCATCCTTTGCCGTAGAAGTAATGTGGAGACGACCAAACATACCATTTCCCCCAATGCTCGTTTTCTAAATACTTCAGTTCGGCGTTCACTTCGCCAACAATAGCCCACGCATCTGTATTCAGAAATACGCCATCTAAAAAGGGCCTCAAGTCATTGATAGCATCACTTCGGTATTGGTACTCGTTGCGATAATACATAAGGTGAGCACCTGCGGCGGTACTCAACGTGAGATGTTCTGTCAGTTTGTTTTGGCGTTCGAGTTCGGTATAAGAGCCTAGAATAAGCTCTTTGTTTCGATCAGGGGTTTTGTCTTCATTTATATTAACGTCTTGATCGATTCCCAGTGCGTACAAGCGCCCTTTTACATTGTATTTTGTTGGGGATTGCTCGTCGTCAGTGAGGGAGAGATGATAAGGAAGTGTGGAAATAGCAACTTGTTTCCTTAAGTCAACGGAGTCTTGCGTTCCTATGTCTTCGTTGTCTATGTCGAGATATTTGTTAGGGTCAAAGTCGTGAAAGCCAAGGGTGAACACATCACTGTCTGATAGGACGATACCGATGGCAAAGTTACGCTCAAACTCTTTCTGCAAACTTTGTTGAACAGGATTAGCGTGAGCTGCCATTGAAATGAGTGACATTGTCACCAAAGCATATTTCATCTTATTCTTTTGATTTAACTAGCATTTACCACCGTGTACGTGTTTCTTCCAAGCGATTTGGACGTATATAGCGCCCTATCTGCTGTCGCGTACAATTCGGCGACATTATCCTTACCTGTAGGTTGAAATGCAAATACTCCTTGTGACACTGTCACTCTGTTCGCAACACTTGAATACGCATGAGGATAATCTAGGAAGTACATTGCTTCTTGGACACGTTCAGCTTCTTTTTCGGCGGTCTGCGCATCTGTACTATTAAGCAAGATGACAAACTCTTCCCCTCCATAACGCCCCACATATTCACCCGAACGACAGAAGGTTGCTTTTAACTGATTTGCGATGGCTTGCAGACAGCGATCCCCCTCTATGTGGCCGTAGTTGTCGTTAAACGGCTTAAAGAAGTCGACATCAAGAAGAATTAACGCCATCGGCATGTGGTGACGACCGTGCCATGCAATCATGGTTTCAAGCTTCTGATCAATATAGCGACGGTTGTAGAGTTTAGTTAAGCCATCTTCATTTGCCTGTTGTTGCAAACGTGAATTCATCTCTTCGAGTTGCGCGGTGGCTTGCTTTAATTCACGACGCATGTGTGCAATTCGCTGCATTGCCATTAACTTAGAGTTGAGAACCAGCTTATCTACAGGCTTAATCAAATAGTCATCACCCCCTGCCTCGATTGCTTTCGCGATCATTTCTGGCTCTTCATGACTGCTTAAGAAGATGATTGGGATCCAGTCTGGAAAGGTTTCTCTGATATGAAGTGAGACTTCGAAGCCATTCATGTCTGGCATCGCAATATCCAGCAGCACGAGTTCAGGGTCGAAACTCTCATAGGTATTGAGTGCTTCCAACCCGCTGCCAACGGCTTTAACAATGTGACCTTGTTGTTTTAATCGGATTGCCAACTGCATTCGGTCTAGCTGAACGTCATCAACTAAGAGAATGCGCATCGATGTCCCTGTCGGTTGCATAGCGCGTTCCATTCTTTTTATCAGTCTTTATTAAACATATATCATACACACGAGGTTGTTGCATTACGCGACAAATTTCGTGCTATATTTTTTTGTTGAACGGTCACGTAATCAAATAGTTCTTATGGTAGCTATTTGATGCATTTGGTATTAATATTCCCGCCTTTTGTAGCAAGAGCCACTCGAATCTCGTTACAACATGCACTATAAATAATGTGCGCTTTTATGTACTAACAGGACTCACCATGTCAGAAGCAACTAACAACGAAAGCAAAAAAATCGATCTAGAAACTATTTCTCCAGAACTACGTAAAGTTATCGAATTTGACGAAGTTCCTGAGCAAATGTTTGAGATGGTTACCTCTATCCATGAAGTGTCTGAAGAAGCTGTTCGTGAATCTTGGAATGAAATGCCAGCAAGTGCACAAAACATTCTGGACAACTTCGAGCAATTCCACGCTCTAGTATCTGTAGGCCAAGCTTTTGCTGGTCTAAACGTAATGGAAGAATTTCCGACTCTTAACCTGCCAGAAAACATGACAGATGAAGATAAAGAAGACTACCGTGCTCAACTGCTAGACAATGTTCTACACAACTGTGTAAAAGACATGGTTAAGCAACTTAAGAAAGCACGTCGTGACCCTCTTCTTAAGCGTGAATTCAAAGAAGTTTTCGCGAAGTAATTTCGACACTTTCTTTAATAATAAAGGCCGCACCCTGCGGCCTTTTGTGTATCTAAGGTTTAGAAACTTAATGGTGCGCCAAAGCAATATCGCGTTGCGTGACACTCACACCTTTAACTTGCGCATAAACCTTATCACCAACTTTTAAGTTCAAGTCATCCAATGCCCACGGTGTTATCGTCGCCCATAAGTGGCACTCTTCATCTAACTTAAGTGAAACGGTGATACTTTGCTTGTCGTCGCCCGTAGTCAGCTCTTCTATAGATGCAACGGTCGCTGGTAGCACGTTACGAATCGACGTAGACACTGGCTTTTCTAACGCGATAGAAACATCGTTTGCACGCACTTGAAGCCGGATTGGCGTATCTGGCTCGCCATCGACTTTTTGCACCCACAGACAAGCGCTTGGTGCGAGCTTCACACACGTCAACGCGTATTTCTCGTGATGAGTCGCGATCTTTCCTTCAAACAAGCTACTGTGGTCCGAGAATGACTGCCAAGGGCGCATGGCATGAGAAGCCCACACCTCTTCTAATTTACCTGACGTCATGATTCTGCCTTTATCAAGAATCGACAGGTGCTGTGCCAGGCGAAGGATCTCTTGCAAGCTATGGGTAACGTAGACGATTGGAATGTTGACCTGCTCAGACAACTCCTCCAAAAATGGCATCACTTCGCGCTTACGTGGCATATCTAATGATGCCAATGGTTCATCCATCAGTAGCAGATTAGGTTTTGAGAGCAAGGCTCGAGCGATGGCGACACGTTGCTTCTCACCACCGGATAAAGAGATTGGGAAGCGCTTCAATAGTGGCTTAATAGCGAGTAGCTCTGTCACTTTATCGAAATAATCATCATCTTTTTCGACTACGCCGTAGAGTAAGTTGCCTTTGACGGAGTAATGCGGGAACAAGCGCGAGTCTTGAAATACATAGCCGATTTTGCGTTTGTGCGTGGGTAAATTAATACCCGCATTACTATCGAAAAGGACATGATCACCAATTGAGACTTTACCTTCTTTTGGCGTGACCAATCCGCTGATAACGTTGATTAACGTGGTCTTTCCGGCACCAGAACGGCCAAATAGCGCGCTTATTCCGTTACCCGGTAACAACAAGTCAATATCAAAATTAGTTTCACCAAGTGATTGTTTAAATTGAATTTCTATACTCATCGCTTAGCTCCAAGACGCGCTGCAGCTTTGCGATTTAACCACTCTGAAATCATTAACGTCGACAGAGCCAAGATAATAGAAATGATGCATAAGCGTGCGGCTTCCATCTCTGCTCCGGGGGTTTCTATGAAGTTGTACATCGCTAAAGGAATGGTTTGGGTCTCGCCGGGAATGTTAGAAACAAAGCTGATCGTTGCTCCAAATTCGCCCAAGCTGCGAGCGAAAGAAAGCATAGTGCCAGTGATAATGCCTGGGATCGTTAAAGGCAACGTGATGGTAAGGAATACCTTTAAAGGTGATGCGCCTAACGTTGAAGCGGCGTGTTCTAGTTTAGGATCAACATTATCTAAGCTAAGGCGAACGGAACGCACCATCAAAGGCAGCGCAACAACGATACAAGCGATAACCGCCCCCTTCCAGTTGAAGCTGAACACCAAACCAAAGTGTTCATAAAGCCAACTGCCAAGAACCCCCTGTCGGCCTAATGAGATCAGCAATAGATAACCAATCACCACTGGCGGCAATACCAATGGTAAATGGATTAGACTATCGAGAATGGATTTGCCGATAAACTCTTTTCGTGAAAGCAACCAAGCAAGAGCGACGCCCAATGGAATAAGCCAAACGACGGCATACGCGCCAACTTTTAGGCTTAACATTAAGGCTTGGTATTCAAGTTCTGTCACTCTGTGCCCTTTTTATTGAAAACCGTACTGCGCAAACACTTGTTTGGCATCGTCAGATTTCAAATATTCGAAGAATTGTTCTGATTGTGTCGAGTCTTTAACGATAGCCGCTGGATAGACGATATCAGCGTGGGTGTTATTGGCAAATTCACCGACCACTTTTACTTTATCTGTTAAAAGCGCATCCGTTTTGTAAACCACACCAAGTGGCGCTTCACCGCGTTCAACTAATGCTAAGGCGAGTCGAACGTTTTTCGCTGGCGCTACTTGTCGCTCAAGTTGTTTCCAAACACCAAGGTTAGTAAGAGATTCTCGCGCATACATGCCCGCAGGAACCGAGACTGGGTTACCAAGTGCAAGGCGATTGCCCTCTAGAGCTTGGCTCCATGCATTGGCGTCTGAAAAGTTAAATGAAGCGACGGTTGAAGCTTTAGGAGCAATAAGAACCAGACTATTACGAACTAGTTCGGTGACATTGTCACTCTTCACCGCTTTTGATTTTACCAAGTAGTTCATCCACTTAGTGTTTGCAGAGATAAACACATCAGCTGGTGCGCCGTTTAGAATTTGGCGAGCAATGGATGAAGACCCGCCGTATACTGGTGTGACTTTTACGTCGTATTGTTGTTCAAATTTTTGCGCGATATCGTCAATCGCATTGGTCATTGACGAAGCCGCATAGACTTTTAAATCGGTCGTTGCGTTTGCTGCTGATGAAACGCTCAGTATTGCCGCTAGGCAAGCATGAATCTTCCATGCTTTCATAAAAACACTCCAGTGCTAGACAGGCAGAAAAAGATATTGTGGAACAACGTGCCCACTTTTATTTATGCTTCAAACAGTTAAAAACTGGATTTATTTGAACAGAAAGTCAAGATTCATATGTTGTTCTATCGCATCCGCAATGCGATTAATGCCCTGTTCTTTTAACTCTTCAAAGTCTTGTTGTTTGATTTGAGTGCCGTTTACCCATTCAGACACGAGGCTTAGCACATCGGCCTCATCGAAGAACCCGTGTAGGTAGGTTCCCATAATTTGGCCACTCTCACTGATCGCACCCTCAGATTCGCCAGAACTTAACTTCAAAGGTTGAGCGCCCTGCACTTCACTTCGTCCCACATGGATTTCGTAACCTTTCACATTCGCTGTTTTACCGTTTAAGCAAAGCTGTGCTTGTGTGTTGGTCAGTTGTTTGCTGTCGGTTAGCGTCGTAGTAATGTCTAGCAACCCAAGTCCTTCACTCTTCCCTGGACTGCCTTCCACGCCATTAGGGTCGTCAATTAATTTGCCAAGCATCTGGTAACCACCACAAATGCCAATGACTTTGCCGCCCAGACGAATGTGACGTTGAATGTCTTTATCCCAGCCTTGGCTGCGTAGATAATCCAAATCGTCTCGGACTGACTTAGTGCCCGGTAGGATCACGAGATCGGCTTTGTCGATCTTTTCGCCTTTACCCACATAGCGAAGATTAATGTCCGGGTTTAGGCGCAACACATCAAAATCGGTATGATTACTGATACGCGTTAATACTGGTACCACAACATTGAGTTTCACTTGCGAAGACAGTTCTTGCTGACCCGTAATAGCATCTTCTGCTTCGAGGTTTAGCCCGTGAAGATACGGCAATACACCGAGCACAGGTTTACCCGTTTTCTCTTCTAGCCAATCAAGACCAGATTCAAGCAAGCTGATGTCGCCACGGAAGCGGTTAATAACGAAGCCTTTAACGCGAGCTTGTTCAGATTCGGATAGTAACGCCAGCGTTCCATACAGATGGGCAAACACACCACCTCGGTCGATATCCGCAATAATAATGACCGGAACGTCGGCTTCTTCTGCAAAGCCCATGTTTGCGATGTCATTTTCTCTTAAGTTGATTTCCGCAGGGCTGCCAGCGCCTTCAATCATGACGGATTCGTATTCATCCGTTAGTTTTGCAAATGAATCCAGCACCGTTCCCATTGCCACTTTCTTGTAATCATGAAACCCGACAGCGTCCATATTCGACAATGCTTTGCCTTGTAAGATGATCTGAGCACCTGTATCGCTGTTAGGCTTAATCAGAACAGGATTCATGTGAACCGTAGGCTCAACATTGCAAGCTTGTGCCTGAACGGCTTGAGCGCGCCCAATCTCTCCGCCATCTTTGGTTACTGCGCTATTTAGGGCCATATTCTGTGGCTTGAATGGGGCAACCTTTATCCCTTTTCGGGCTAAGACACGGCATAAACCTGCCACAAGGACGCTTTTTCCGGCATCTGAGGTGGTGCCTTGAACCATTAATGATGGGATTGGTGATTTCATGAACGTTTAATAAGAGAAAAAAGAAGGTGAACAATCATAACGTTATCTCAGCATAGTACTCAAGAAAATGAATCGAATATGAATGTTCGAATCAGTAATGGTTCAAATAAGGTTTGTTTTAATAGCACCATCAAAAACGAACACCTATATAGAGAAACCAAATTATGAAAAACACTGTTATCGCTACTATCGCTGCACTTGCTATCGCTCCTACTGTTGCAATGGCGAAAGACCACAACCATGGCCAATCTAGCATTCAATTTAATGGCCCTGTTACGGTTGAGAAAGTCGATGCACTGATTAAAGACTCAAGTATGTTCACCGAAAAAGACGTGGTTGTAGAAGGTAACCTACTTCGTCAAACGCGCGCGGATCAATTTATCTTCAGCGACGGTTCTGGTGAAATCATGGTTGAGCTAGATGATGATATTCGACTAACGACGCCAATCGACCAAACGACAAAAGTACGTCTATTTGGCGAGTTTGAAGGCGGCAGCAAGCCTGAAATTGAAGTAGAACACCTCGTTGTTATGTAACCTAGCTTCTTAGCCGCTCAATTGAGCAGCAAAACATTGATCAGTTAGCACATTGCCCTAGTGTATTGGGTGACTATAAACGCCTAAAATGATATTTTGTAAATCTTGGTCTGCATTTTGCAGACCTTTTTTTCGTTCGTATTATTTTCTTGCCCGGAGACACCCATGCTAGGTAAAGCTCTAAAGGTTGCAGCCTTTGGTTTGTGCGCTGTTTTGCCGCTTTCTGCACATGCAAACAACTTCAACTACAACATGATGGAATTCCGCATGGGTACCAGCCCTGGTACGTTTGGTGGTGAAGTCACAACTTACTTCACCGAAAACACCCATTTCATTGGTCGTGCCGACAGTGAATTTAGCGGAGATTGGGACCTTGCCGGTGGTATTGGTTTTAACGGTCCTGCTGGTCAGTTTGCCGATATTTACGGCCAAATGCTGGTTCACAACATCAAAAAAGACAATGGCGGAGGTGACGAGTGGAAAACCGAAGTAAATATCGGTACTCGTATTTGGTTCATGCAGAACATTGAATTGCACGGCCGTATTGGTCAGTTAATCGATAATGATGACTCTGAGACCGTCTATAACCTTGGCGCCCGCTTCCACTCGACACAGCAGTTGTCACTTGGTGCCGATTTTAAAAACAACGGTACTTACGGTCAGCAACTTGTGTTGTCAGCGCGTTTCGCTTACTAAGTTTAACTGGCCAAGCTCATGCACTGACACTGAGCTAACCAATTGAATAAAATAAAAAAGCCTCTCAGTTGAGAGGCTTTTTGTTATTCGATACGATATTTAGCATCCGAGTATTGGATTACTTACCGCTTGGTTTGTTCTGAACGTATTTCTTAGATACATCCACAACCGCAACGTCACGGAAGAAGCTACGACCCAACAAGATTGGGAACTTCATATGACCACGCTCTGTTAACGTAAACTCGGTTTGTTCTTTTAAGTCGCCAACTTGGATGTAGGCAACCACAACAGGGCGCTTGTCGACGTCTTCTGAAGAAGACTGACGAATTTTAGCCCAGCGCTCAACAGGTAGCTTGAACTCTTTGCTCGCCTTACCGTTGATGTCAATTTTGAACTGAACCCAATCTTTACCGTCACGCTCAAATGGAACCACTTCAGTCGCACTGATTGAAGATGTTGTTGCACCAGTATCAACACGACCTTTGAAAGTCTGGTTAATAGCAGGAATGTGCACCCACTCTTCCGCACCTAGAATCAACATGCCATCAGGTGTTTTCTGTACCTTCGCTGGCTTTTCTGGTTTAGGTTCTGGCTTCTTCTCAGGTTTCGTTTCCGGTTTTGGTTCCGGCTTCACCTCAGGCTTTGGCTCTACTTCAGGTTTTACTTCCGGCTTTTCAACCGGTTGCTCCACGACTGGTTTTTCTGGCTCAACAGGCTCAGTGGTCGTCGGTGTCGACGTACAAGCAATAAGACCACCGCTCATCATTAGCGGCAGAATCAGTTTCCAGTTCTTCATTAACTCTCCCAATTAACGTTGAGATACTTTTTGGATCGCGTCAGCAACGTAAGGAATATGAGTTTCGGTCAAACCAGCGATGTTGATACGACCATCACCGACACCATAAATGCCATAATCTTCACGCAGTTGCGCCATTTGGTTTTCACTAAAGCCTAGCACAGTAAACATGCCTTTGTGACTCTCAATGAAATCAAATTGATCTGTATTATGGTTGTTTCTCAATTCGTTACACAAAGTTTGACGAAGATTCAGCAAGCGTTGCTGCATTTCGTTCAATTCTTGTTTCCAAACTGAAGTAAGGTTGGCATCTTGAAGAATGGTTTTCACCAATGCAGCACCGTGATCTGGCGGCATAGTGTAAGTTGAACGAGCTAACGTAAGAAGCTTACCTTTTGCATTCGCCACATCTTGCGTGTTTTTACCGATCACAATTGCAGCACCAGTACGTTCACGGTATAAACCAAAGTTCTTAGAACATGAGGTTGTAATCAGCATTTCTTCAACGTTGTCAGCCATAAAGCGGAGACCTTTTGCGTCTTCCTCTAGACCGTCACCAAAACCTTGGTAAGCAATATCCACAAATGGGGTAAAACCGTTCTTTTGTGAAAGCTCTGTAATCGCTTGCCACGCAGAAAAATCAATATCTGCACCCGTTGGGTTGTGGCAACAGCCATGCAGAAGCACGACGTCAGAAGGACCTGCTTTAGATAGGTCTTCTAGCATTTTCGCCGTATCAACTTGTTTCGTTTCTGGTGAGAAGTAATGGTAGAACTTCACCTTAAGCCCAGCCGCTTCCATCACTGGCTTGTGGTTTACGTAGCTTGGGTTTGAAATCCAAACCGTCGTATCTGGTTGTGCAACTTTCATTAGGTCACCCAGCATACGCAACGCACCACTTGCACCAGGCGTTTGAATCGCTGCCACACGATCTGTTGCTGACGTGCCCGTCAGAAGTAGAGCGATCATGCTTTGGTTGAATTCTTCACAGCCTGCAAGCCCAACGTAGGATTTGGTTTTTTGGTTTTCGACAACCACTTCTTGTGCCATTTGAATGGCTTTCATGATTGGCGTTTCACCAGCGCTGTTTTTGTACACGCCAATACCAAGGTCAACCTTGTTTGGACGTTCATCGCCGCGGTATGCGACGGAAAGAGATAAAATAGGATCTAATACGGGAGTTGGTAGATTAGAAAACATGAAAGTCATAACCCTTTGAAATTCAAGTATCGAACCTCACGGTAACACTTTCGTTATAAATGGCGAAACGATTTTTCACACATTTCGCCAATTAGAGTACAAAATTCTGGTGACTGGGGAATTTTATGAGCTCAATCGGTCATAAAAAGAACGATTCACTCATTGAAGTTTGAATCTAGCTTGCCGTTTTTCCTAAATTCACGTGGCGTCATGCTCGACCAAGCTTTAAATCGTGTACTGAAGTTGGCGCCCGTTGGGTACCCTACTATTTCACCGATGTGCTGAATTGACCATTCTGTTGAGCGCAACAAACGCGCAGCATACTCCATTCGCATCCGAGTTAGGTGGGCCATTGGGCTTCGTCCAAACTGTTGTTGGGTCAAACGATGCAAGTGGGGTTCAGAGCATGGGTACAAGGCTGCAAGTTGTTCTACCGTCCATTCTTTATGGAGCTGTCTCTGAACCAAATCAAACACGCGGCGCAACTTTAACTGGTTGCGTGATATGGAATCTGGGTGCGGCATATTCAGCATGAGCTCTAACTGGGCAACGCTGTGTGCGCCGACTTCACCGCCGTAATCGATAGGTAGATTGATACTTCGCAATAGAGTCTGAATGCAGAAATACATCACTTCTGGTGCTGGTGTAAGTTGATACTCAATCTCTTCATTCACCATCGGCCATTCTTTATCTTGTGAAAGAAACACCCACGCGATTTGCCACGTTTCGTCTTCCATTCCAAAGCCATTTTCGATGCCCGCAGGCACGATCACCAACGATCCGGGCTCCAGTTCATAACGGCAAGCCCCACTCTCCAGCCAACCTTTACCGCGAACTGTATAGAGCAACATGTGTTTTTTCTGGTTTTTGCGATAAACGGAAAAGAAATCTCGGCAAGTGGCAATACCACATTGGACGATGCCTCTTTCTTCAAGAGCAAGTACGCGAGTGTGGTCGATGAACTCTTGATAGGTTTTTTCTGAAATGGTGTAACGTTCTTGCTTTTCTTCCATGATTCGATGGCTCACAAATGCACTCACGGCAAACGTGTTCTACCAAACCACCGATAAAGACTGGATAGTTTGACAAAACTTTTGGATGTCTTCGAAAAATACACCGCTAAATCATACGGATAAACTACTCGCATTGTTCTTAGAGGAGAAATGCGATGCTCTTAACACGTCAATACATAGACAAAGCATTTTGGAAAAAACTGATTGCGATCGGCGTCCCTGTGTCACTGCAATCCATGCTGTTTTCACTGCTCGGCGCGGTGGACATTTTTATGGTGAGCCAACTTGGTGAATCTGCAACAGCCGCGGTTGGCGTTGGTAACCGAATCTTTTTCTTTAACCTCGCCGTGGTGTTTGGATTGTGCGGCGCAGTGACGGTTTTAGCTTCTCAGTATTATGGCTCTGGAAACCTCTCTGGTATACGCCGAACGCTAGCGCAATCTTGGTTTATTTCGCTAGTGGTGACGTTGCCATTTATTTGGCTGTATGTGGTTTATGACACAGAAATCGTCTCTTTTATGGCGGACGATCCTGAGTATGTCGGCTATGCGAGAGAATACTTAGTAGTGACTGGCTTGAGTCTCATAGGTACCGCTGTCGTCGTTCCCATTGAGTCGGTGTTGAGATCCGTCGGTGAAGCGAAGATGCCGACTTACGTCAGCATTGCTGCCATCGTTGTGAATGTCTTCCTCAATGCGGTTTTAATCTTTGGCTTGCTAGGATTTCCACAATGGGGGGTGTTTGGGGCTGCTGTCGGTACTTTTATCTCACGCTTTTTCCAAACTGCGGTGCTGGTTTACTTCTTTTGTCGTCGATATTCACATCTGCTTCCTACTCGCTCAGACTGGCTTGAAGGCACAGTAAAGAAGTACAGAAACAAATATTTCAAAGTCTCAATGCCAATGCTTATCCATGATGCGTTGTGGACTGGAGGCTTGATTGTCTACAGCATCATTTATGGTCAATTGGGTGTCACGGAGCTTGCGATTATCTCTTTCCTATCGCCGATTGAAGGTGTATTGATTTCAACCTTTATGGGATTTGCTGTCGCTGCATCCGTCCTGCTGGGCAATGACATTGGTGCTCAGGAATACGACCGAGTGGAGAAAACCGCTTGGTGGTATGTGTTTACCAGTGCAGTACTCGCAACGATATTATTCTTAGTTGTTTGGGCATGTTCACCATTGATTTTGAACTTGCTGGAGATGAGTCCGCTTACTGATAAGCAAATGGCACTGAATGTATGCTTGGTGTTAGCACTGGGTATGATTCTGCGAGTATTCAACATGGTCGGTATTGGCGGCGTGTTGAAAAGTGGTGCTGATATTCGCTATAGCATCTTCATTGACACATTTGGTCAATGGGCGATTGGTATTCCACTTACCTACTACACTGGGATGGTGTTAGGTTTACCACTGCATTGGGTGTTGATGTCCCTACTGGTCGAAGAATTAGTAAAAGGCATTCTAACGACTCACCGAATTCAGTCTAAGCGATGGATTAATAACATGGTTGATGATGACACTAGTGTGACAGCGTCACTATAAAGTTGTGCTATGTTTATACAAGCAAGAGCTAAGGTAACTCTTTGTTTATAAGGAATAGCTTTAAAGAACTCACACCAAAAGGGCACATTCGAAATTTCCGAATGTGCCCTTTTCATATTTAGCTTCTCTTGGGGTTTGAGCGCTTAAAGCTCAGTGAATCGATGGATAATTTGATTCGAGCTGCCTCGCCATTCTAGATTGAGGTCTCGTTTATCTTGCTCGTATTTGCCATCGATTAATGTGTCGATGTATTGCGTCACTTCACGCTGCGCATCGTCGAGCTCTTCAAGCGTGTAACCTGTCCAAACCCAAATATCTTTTCCTGGACACTCTTCTCTTACGCGTTTTACAAGCTTAAGAATGTGCGGCACGTTCGCTGGATGCAAAGGATCACCACCAGACAGAGATAAACCACGACGTTTGATGCGTGTGTCGTTTAGGTCTGCAATGATTTTGTCTTCTGCTTCTTGCGTGAAAAACACACCAGAATCCAAGCGTTGCGTCGACTGGTTATAACAGCCGCGGCACTGGTGTACACAGCCCGACACAAATAGCGTGCAGCGTGTACCTGGTCCGTTAACAACGTCAATTGGATAGTATTGGTGGTAGTTCATAATCGTGCCTTGTTTTGCTGGCTAGCAAAGAAAATCAACCCACGACAGGTTGATTTTCATTATTGGGTTTGAGCTTAAGTAAACCTTACAGGTGCTTAACTCGACGCTTCACTTCTTCTTGCTTACCGAAGTTAAACGGACGCGCATCTGGGCTGCCTAGGTAGCCACAAACACGGCGTGTCACTGACACTTTGGTTGAGTCATGGTTGCCACAGCTTGGACAAGTGAAGCCTTTACTTGTACAGTCAAACTCACCGTTGTAGCCACACTCGTAACACTCATCAATTGGCGTGTTTGTACCGTAGTAAGGTACGCGGGTGTAACTGTAGTCCCATACGTTTTCTAGTGCTTCAACGTTACGTTGCATGTTCGGGAACTCGCCGTAACAGATAAAGCCGCCGCTTGAGATTTCTGGGTAAGGCATCTCAAAGTCGATCTTGTCGTATGGGTTTACCTTCTTCTCAACATCTAGGTGGAAGCTGTTGGTGTAGTAACCTTTGTCTGTTACGCCTTCAATTACACCGAACTCTTTCGCGTCGATGCGGCAGAAACGGCTACATAGGTTTTCACTTGGCGTTGCGTATAGGCTGAAACCGTAACCAGTATCTTCTGCCCAACCGTTTACTGTGTCTTTCAGGTGCTTGATGATTGCTACTGCTTTTTCACGTAGAACAGCGTCATCATAAACGTGCGCTTCTGTACCGAATAGCGCGTTAATTGTCTCGTGTACACCGATGTAACCAAGAGAAATAGACGCACGACCGTTCTTGAAGATATCTGCGATTGAGTCGTCTGCTTTCAGGCGAACACCACACGCACCTTCCATGTAAAGGATCGGAGCAACACGTGCTTTCACGTTTTCTAGACGAGAGATACGTGTTTCTAGTGCTTTACGAGCAAGACGTAAGCGATCGTTTAGAAGCTCGTAGAATTTCTCTTCACTGCCGTTTGCACGGATAGCGATACGAGGAAGGTTCAAGCTCACTACGCCTAGGTTGTTACGACCTTCGTGAATCAGCTCGCCGTTTTCTTCGTAAGTACCAAGGAAGCTACGACAGCCCATAGGTGTTTTGAATGAACCCGTTACTTCCACTACTTTGTCGTAGTTAAGAATGTCTGGGTACATACGCTTAGACGCACACTCAAGCGCAAGTTGCTTGATGTCGTAGTTTGGATCTTCTGATTTGTGGTTCAAGCCATCTTTGATGCCGAATACCAGTTTAGGGAATACCGCTGTTTTACGGTTCTTACCTAGACCTGCAATACGGTTCTTCAGAATAGACTTCTGGATAAGGCGTGATGCCCAGCTTGTTCCAAGACCAAAACCGAACGTAACGAATGGTGTTTGACCGTTCGCTGTGTGTAGCGTGTTTACTTCGTATTCTAGAGATTGGAACGCGTCGTAACACTCTTTCTCTGTGCGCGCTTTTGCGAACTCTTCTGGCTCAGCAATGTTCCACTCTTTTGCGATCTCTAGATGTTTCTCGTAGCTTGTGATTACGTACGGTTCTAGAACTTCATCAATACGGTTGATGGTTGTGCCGCCGTAAATGTGGCTCGCTACTTGAGCAATGATCTGTGCCGTTACTGCTGTTGCAGTCGAGATTGATTTAGGAGTATCAATCTCAGCGTTACCCATTTTAAAGCCGTGCGTTAGCATGCCTTTAAGATCGATAAGCATACAGTTAAACATTGGGAAGAACGGAGCGTAATCCAAATCGTGGTAGTGAATGTCACCCACTTCGTGTGCTTGAACCACATCGCGAGGAAGGATGTGTGTCTTCGCGTAGTGTTTCGCAACGATACCAGCCAACAAGTCACGTTGAGTAGGAATCACTTTGCCGTCTTTGTTCGCGTTCTCGTTGATTAGGTCTAGGTTACTTTCTTCAATCAGACCTTCGATTTCGCGAGTTAGCGCGCTTTGCTTCTCACGAGCGATGTCGCGATCGTGGCGGTATTCAATGTAAGAACGTGCTAGGGCTTTGTAAGGACCTTGCATGAGTTCATTTTCGACTAAGTCTTGAATCTCATGGATGTGAACTTCATCGTGATCCTGAAGCTGTAACTCAACTGCCAGAGCAACATTTAGTGCATAAATGGCGACATCTTTGTCTTTGTTTTCCGCTGCAGCTTCTACTGCTGCTTGTATACGATCCCTGTTGAACGGAGCTCTTGAGCCGTCACGCTTGATTACGATTGGTTTCACTTTTTCTCCTTACCCCAGCATACTCACAGAGTTATCCACAAACACACTATATGGGGTTATTTTTTATTCTGCTGACACAATATATTGTGGCGTATTTAACGAGAAGCACCAATTGAAAACATTGATTTTGATCAATAAAAAATGGGTAGCGAACAAGAACAAATCGATCTTATTGGCGTTGATCTCACTTGCGAAGAAAACTGTGAAAATTGCAAAATTGGAGCGAAATCCACTTGCTTTTTTTCGAGGTCTTATAGGATAAAGGATGGAAAGGAATGCGCTAAATTATAGGAGTGCGATAGACCAAAATGCGATCACTTTTTGTTACGGTAATATTACTTTTTAGTTCTCTTTCATTTGCTCAAAATTCCGTCAAATTAACCAGCTGGAATATTGAATGGCTATCTATAGATGGTGGAAAAGTGTCTAGAACACCACAAGATTTTGAAAAACTGACCCACTATGTGGATAAAACACAAGTCGATATTCTCGCTTTTCAAGAAGTCGAAAGTGTCGCCGCAATCCAAAAAGCCGTTGGCAATGATTTCACTATTTATCTGTCCGATCGTTCAAACGCCTCCAACAGACACCTTCAGTTCAATGACACCAATCAATACACCGGTTTTGCGGTACGTAATGGTATGAGCGTGTTGGACAAACCAGACTTTTCTATCACACGAGGCAACAGCAAGCTCCGCTTCGCCAGCTACCTTGTCTTGAATCCAAACCAAGACAACGAGACTCACCTACTCTCTGTGCATCTAAAAGCGGGATGCAGTGGTGCGTATCGCAATAATCGCGATTGTAAGATCGTGAAACAACAAGGACAGGCACTAGCCAAATGGATAAAAGCACGCGAGGACAACAAACAACAATATGTGGTGCTTGGCGACTTTAACCACAATTTGGGTTATCGAGGAGATTGGTTATGGGACGTGCTATCGGACAGTACCAATGCAAAGCTAGTGACCAAAAATACCAAAGCGGAATGTAAAGTGCGTTCTAATCGTAATCCGAATAAAACCCACCAATTCCGCTCTGTGATCGATCACATCATTGTGAGTGGTGATTTAAAGGCGTCGTCAGGTGTTCAAACCGTTTTTAAAACACAAGATGTGCTCGACTATAAGCTGAGTGACCATTGCCCAGTTTCTACTACGCTCTCATTTTAACGTTGAAAAACTCTTTTTAGCATTGAAATTCGCTCTTTATCGACTAACCATTGTTTTAGCGGTGAATGACCCAACCAACATTGCCGCAATAAATAGCAGAACTTGTGTGTTGCCAGTAAAAAGGCCGGCAACCGCAGGTCCAGGACACACACCGAGTAAGCCCCACCCAATACCAAACAGTGCTGCACCGCCAACTAACTTTTTGTCTATCGCTTTAGAAGTTGGACAGACAATCTCATCACCAAACACAGATTCGCTTCTTGGCTTTATTAATAAAAGATAAGCAGGAACGAACACCGCGAGTGCTCCGCCCATAACGAAGGCTAAGCTTGGGTCCCACGCGCCGGTAATATCGAGGAAGCCGATCACTTTTGCCGGATCAGCCATACCGGAAATCACCATACCAATACCGAAGAGCGCACCAGAAAATGCAACGATAGAAATTTGCTTAATACTTTTCATTACCTGAGTTTTCATAACGACACTATTCCTTACAAGACTAGTAAGACGGTTAACATGGCGGTTGCCATAAAAGTACACGTTGCGACTACAGAACGGATAGAGAAACGCCCCATCCCACAAATGCCATGACCACTTGTGCAACCATTACCGATACGTGTACCGACCCCAACCAGTAAACCAGCAACGACAACCAAACCAAGAGAGCCGCTGTACTCAGTTGGTACATACCCGCCAAGAGCATAAACAGCAAACACACCGCCCAATGCCATCGCAATTAAGAAGACAATTCGCCAAACTCGGTCCGCATTCTCAACGGCACCATTTAAGATCCCGCTGATTCCAGCGGTCTTGCCATTGAAAAGCATCAATACTACCGCTGATGCGCCAACCATGACGCCGCCCAAAAGCGACATCCAAGGAACTTCAAACATAACAACCACCCGTATAAAGTTTTGAATTACTGCTTACAGAAAACTTGGTTAAACGCCTCGATCAGCGGACCAACTCTTTCATCAGAAATCGAATAGAACACCTGCTGAGAAACCTTTCGAGCTTTGATGATGTCGTGTTTTCTCAATACGGTGAGGTGTTGTGAAAAGGCTGATTGGCTTAATGTTGAGCCTTCAAACAGTTCACCGACCCCTTTTTCGCCTTCAATAAGCTTGCACATCACGATTAAGCGCTCTGGATGAGCCATTATTTTAAGTAGCTCACTCGCTTCGGTCGCACTTTGTAGCATACTGTCGCCCATTCTTATGCCTCTTCATCAATACGTTAAGTTTTATTAGATATTACTAATTAATATTATTAAGTCAATGCTAATGTAGTTAAATTAACATTAGACATGACTAATTTATTTAAGTAAGGTGTAGGCGTTTTCGATCATTCAGTAGGAGAAATCCATGAGCAAAATCGTGATTATTGGTGGTGTTGCTGGCGGTGCATCTGCAGCAGCTCGCGCTCGTCGTCTTAGTGAAGACGCAGAAATCATTATGTTTGAACGCGGTCCATTTGTGTCATTTGCAAACTGTGGCTTGCCGTACCACATTGGTGGCGATATCCAAGAACGCAGCAAGCTGCTTCTTCAAACGCCTGAGAGCTTTTTAGCGCGTTTCAATGTTGATGTTCGTGTAATGAACGAAGTGGTTTCAATTAACCGCCAAGATAAAACGGTTACGGTTAAGAACCTACTTGATGGCTCTGAATACCAAGAGAGCTACGACTTTCTTCTACTCAGCCCTGGTGCAGGTCCAGTTGTGCCGCCTATTCCGGGTATTGATAACCCATTGACGCATTCGCTGCGTAATATCCCAGATATGGATCGCATCATTAAGACGATCGCAACCAACAAAGTGGAACATGCTACAGTCGTTGGTGGTGGTTTCATCGGTTTGGAAATGATGGAAGCCTTCCACCAGCTTGGCGTAAAAACCACATTGGTTGAAATGGCGGATCAAGTGATGACGCCCGTTGACCGAGAAATGGCTGGCTTTGCTCATGCAGAAATCCGAGAGAAAGGCATCGACCTGCGCTTAGGCGTTGCTCTATCTTCTGTTGAATATGTGGCGAACCAATCTGTCGCTAACATAGAAGCGGGTGAAGATGACACACACCAACACCTTCAAGGAAAACTGACGCTGTCTCTAAACAATGGTGACCAGCTTGATACCGATATCCTGATCATGGCAATTGGTGTACGCCCTGAAACAAAACTCGCGCAAGAAGCCGGTCTTCAAATTGGTGCACTAGGCGGTATTTACACCAACGAGTACATGCAGACCAGCGATCCTTCTATCTATGCCGTTGGTGATGCGGTTGAAGAGAAAGACTTTGTCACTGGCGAACAAACCCTTGTTCCGTTGGCGGGACCAGCAAACCGTCAAGGTCGTATGGCAGCAGACAACATGCTTGGTCGCCAAGAAACTTACCAAGGTACGCAAGGCACGGCGATCTGCAAGATCTTTGATTTAGCCGTCGCTTCTACTGGTAAAAACGAGAAACAGCTAAAACGTGACAACATCACTTATGAAAAAGTGTATGTCCACACAGCCAGCCACGCGAGTTACTACCCTGGCGCAGAAACTGTGTCGTTCAAAATGTTGTTTGATCCAGCAACCGGCAAAATTTTAGGAGCACAAGCTGTAGGTAAAGACGGCGTTGACAAACGTATTGACGTAATGGCAGTTGCTCAGCGTGCTGGTATGACAGTAGAACAACTACAACACCTTGAACTCACTTACGCGCCACCGTATGGTTCAGCGAAAGATGTGATTAACCAAGCGGCTTTCGTTGCGAATAACATCATTAAAGGTGACGCAACAGCGATTCATTTTGATGAAATCGACAACCTCTCAGAGGACCAAGTTCTGCTCGATGTTCGTAATCCGGGAGAATTGGAATCTGTCGGCTTCATTGATGGCGCAATCAATATTCCTGTCGACCAACTTCGCCAACGTATGAATGAACTGCCGAAAGACAAAGAGATCGTGATTTACTGTCAGGTCGGCTTGCGCGGTAACGTCGCTTATCGTCAACTGGTCAATTCAGGATTTAAAGCACGTAACCTACTTGGTGGTTACCGTACCTATAAGTTCGCAAGAGCTTAATCTCTGATTATAAATATCTAAGTTTAGGGCTGAAAAAAGGGGCACATTATGTGCCCCTTTCTACATTTCAGATTCGACTAATTGAATAATCTTGGTCGCTTTTTCGAAGTGATCGAGTTGATGAATTTGAATCCACCAAGTCGCCGCTTCCATCAATAACTCAGGATTGTCATTCTTATTAGCGAAAAAGGCATAAAAGGACACGCCAACATTGTCGCCTTTCTGCTCTATTTTCTTCTTACACACCTGAATGATTTTGTCTCTTAACGCGATGTTCATTGCCTTTCCCTTTCTCTTTGCGATAGCAAAATTAATCCAAAACAAGAATAACTGTATTTATATACAGTTATTCTTGGTAAGGCAAATAAACATAATCATCTAGATGAATATTCTCGCACGAAGACCTAATACCCAAGTGCTGCTTTTGTTCGAAAATGCTGGGTCTTTGATGTATTGAATATCCGGTGTGATTTGGATGTAGTCGTTCAACTGCATGTTGTAGTAAAGCTCGGCAGTGAACTGTTCAGAGTCATCCACACCATAAGCGTGTTCTAGGTTATCGTTAACATGGCTCCAGTTAATGGCTAAGCCTAGGTTGTTGGTTGGTTTACCTAAACCAAAGTAACCAATCCCCACCGTTAGGGAGCGATCATAAAGTGCCACATCGCCTTCCGAGAAGCCACCACGAACAAATGGCATTAATTGCTCTGTAGCAAAGTAGCTTGCTGAAAAGTTAATACCCTGCCCGCTGTCCTTATTCGTCAGGTTATGTTGCGTGTCGCCATCCAAATGCCAAGCGGTTAAATGAACGTTGTCGGTATAGATTTGGTCTTGTGACGCCGTCCAACCCAGTTCGAACGTCGTAAACAGTTTATGATCGTTGAATAAGGTGTCGAAGCCATCAAATGGTTCATCTGAACGCCCTTTACCATCGGCCACACCTGCAACCATATAGAAGTTATCAGTCAGCATGTGGCCGACAGCTAAGCCGAGAATCCCATCATCCGGTAGACCAATGGAACCACCACCAGTACTGAATGCAAGGTTACTGAATCCGGTCCACGGACTGGCTAAAGCGTATGTATCAACATAGTCAGTGGTATCTAAGAAACCCACCATGAACGAGGTTTTGCCACCATTGAGCTTTTGTTTCCAATATAGGTTAGTTAGGCGAGCACCTTGATCACTGTACGCAGGACCAATCATACCTGCATAACCTAACCCATTGCCGATGAAGCTAAACTCTTTTGGTGACAAATCACTATAAGCATGGCGGTGTTCGACTTTCCAAACCAATCCGCCCGTATTTCCAGACTCAAGACCAACCAGATTCCAGCTACCATAAAAACGAGCAACACCAGCACTTGCGGTATCTTCACCGCCAGTTTGCGGGTCAGATGCCGTTAAGCCAAGCGCTTGGTAATCCAAACCAAACGTTAAGTTATGATCTTCCACTAGTGACTCTCGCCAAGTGCGTTTTTCCCGAGCATTTTCAGCAATGGTATTATCAACCGTATCAGGGCTACCAAAGTTCGCCGCGTTAATCGATGACGCCATTACAAGTGAAAGAGCGATAAAACTAAGCTTTGGAACAGTTACTTTCATGTCTGGTTTCTCATTAAATTGATTTCTAGAAAAAGAGTTTAATGATTCAGCGTTTTGAAAATTGCCATTAAGCGACAGCTCACTGCTTTTTGTATTTTCGGTGGTGTACTCTTATCGATAAGGTCGAATTGAAACCTCGTCCATCTGGTAGATGGTTTCTACGTTCGAAGCTCCGTCGGAGTATGAAACATCCGCCTTAGTCTTTTTCACATGCAGATCCCCTTTCACCCAAATTGGCTCGTAAAGAGAAGTCAGTTTCAAACCTTTCGGATAATCGACCAAAACAATCTGGTTTGCAGGTGGCGGTGGCGTATGGATGCAAGCGCCCATAGTTGGAACAAGGAAAAATTTTGTGACAACGTCATTGTTAAATTCTACCGGCGTTACAAAGCCAGGAATTTCATAAGTATCTTCAGTAAGTGTTGTGTTTGGCATTGATGCCAACATACGACGATGCTGAGTAATCTCTTCGCGCTTTTTGAACAACCATTCAATGTCTAAGTCGTCAGCTTTTAAGCTGTCTTCTAATTCCTTCATGGTTTGTTTTTGTTGCTCATTAAGATTTTGAGCATCACGGTATCTTGCAAGAGAACCAAGTTCAAAAAGTTGTTGGTCTGTGAGTTTTACAAATGGGTCTTCAATCTGAGGGACATCAACTGGCAACAATTGCTCCCAGCTTAATTGATCGGCGGATACATTTGATGAAGCCAGCAAAACTAAGCCAGCCAATAGGTACTTCTTCATACGTTCCCTTGAATAGTTCTTTGTCTTTTAGAGAAAAATTTGGGGACAATAGTGCCCCCAAATAGTCGAAAGAGTTTACTACAAGGTATTCTTGTGGATCTTGCCGTCTTTCATAATTACTTTGAATTTATCTTGGTAATCGTTAAGAATTGTGATGTCCTGCAGAGGATTCCCATCCACCAGCACTACATCAGCGTAAGCGCCTGGCTCTACAACGCCGAGTTTTCCGTATTTATATGGATTCATGCCGCCCGACCAGCTTAGTACTTCTGCGGCATTCGATGTGCCCATCTTCATGATCTCATATGGTGTAAATCCGACTTTCTCCATCCAAACCATGTTGTCTGCTTGGCGCGTATTGTATGCAGGACCAAACATATCGCCACCAGTAACAATCAACAGGTCATATTTACGCGCCCATTCAAACATTTGCTTCGCGCCTTCGTTTACTTTGGTCGCTTTGGCTTTTTGATCCGGACTGAAGAAGGTGATCTTTTCAGGTTCAGCAAAGGCTTCAAGAGACATCACCGCTTGTGCAGAAAGTGCCACACCCTTTTCTTTCATTCGCTTAATGGTTTCTTCGGAAATTAAGAAGTTATGCTCAATCACTTTTACGCCAGCATCAATGGCACGGTTAACCGAACGATCGTGATAAGCATGCGCCATAACGTAGGTACCGTAATCTTCTGCTACGCCAACAATCGCTTCCATTTCTTCTTTGGAGAATTGCGTCATATGGATTGGGTCAAACTCACTTGCAACACCGCCGCCAGCCATGATTTTAATCTGCGTCGCTCCCGAACGTAGGTTCTGACGTGCAGCACGACGAGCTTCTGTTTCGCCATCGACGATATAGCCAAAGCCATGACGCTCGAGATCATCGACACGTCCCGGAACATCGTTAAAGCTGCCGGTATCTGCGTGACCACCGGTTTGGCTCAAGAAACCGCCCGCTGGGAATAATCGTGGGCCTTCTAGTAAGCCGTTATTGATGGCTTTTGCGATACCAAGAATGTTACAGCCAGCATCACGAGCTGTGGTAAAACCTTGGTCGAGATACTGCATCATGGAAACATGAGCACGTGCCCCCATTGCCATTTGATCGTAACCATCTCTACCAACCAACATGCCTTCTTGAATACACATGTGGGAATGCATGTCGATTAAGCCAGGGATCATGGTTAAGCCTTCGCCATTAATTGTGGTTGTTTGCTTATCAGCTTTAATTGGCTTCGGTGAGATCTCCTTAATCATGTTATCCACGACTAAGACATTCTGGTTTTGAAGTAGCTTTTCATCGGTGCCATTGAAAACATCAACGTTAGTAAACAGTGTCGATGCTGCATTCGCGTTTAAGGCAAATGCACAAGATAGCGCAACAAAAGAGAGGTTCTTCTTAGAAATTGTCATTATTACACCTACGTTTTTTGGATAGTTGGGGTCCATTTCCTATAACTTCCCTGTCAGAACAGCGGTGTTATGAGGGCATCTATTTCTGTGATCACCAAAACGACTGATCAGGCAAAAAACATATGAAACAGACGGCTTACGTTAAAAACATAGAAGTCATCATGACGACTTTCAAGGCGCTTTAATTGCCTTTACACGACAACATGCGGATATTGTGAAAGAAATGCGAGTTGAGGCAAAAACCTCCGATTATTCAGAGGCTTTATGTGTTACGTTTCATGTGACGGTGGGGCACAACAAAGACTGACGATACGCTTTAGGCGTGAGGTTCATCATTCGCTTAAACGCGCGAGTGAAGTGAGCAGAATCTGAATAGCCTGTTTTGAGTGCAATGTGCGTAATACTGAGGTCTCGGTCCGCTAACAGTTCCAGCGTTTGTTTAAGTACTAACCCTTCGATCACTTCTCGATAAGTTGTGTTCTCGCTCGCCAACCGCCTTTGTATGGTGCGAGCATTCATGTCAATCAACTCGCCAGCAAACTGGATAGAGATCTTTCCCATCGAGAGATAAGGCGTCAGCGCCCTTGCTAATGCATCACTAAACTTATCATTCTCACCACGAAAACTCGTGTTTGGCGCCGTTTGAGATGGCGTGAAAGCAATCGGCTGGTTAATCCATTCGTTCGGAATCGAGATAGCAGTAACCGGTCTTCCAGTAAAGAACTGGGCACTTTTCATCCCAGGTAATAGATTGAATGGCTCGGCTTCTATGTCTTGAATCCCGACCTCCGCCAATCGCCACTGTGAACCCACAAGCTTTTTGAGTAGTTCATTCATAAACATGGCGGAGAACATTTCCGCGTAACGAAACCATTCTCTGTTTGCGTCTTGTTTTTCTCTGACGAGCCACCATTTACCGCCACGCGATACGACCGAAAGACTGACATTATCTGAGATCTGTTTTAGCAGTTGGGAGACTTCTTCCAATGCTGCTTTAAGTGAGTGCGTTTGGGTAATTTGATTGGCAAACCTTGGAACGTAGATATCGTGGCAAAGCGTCCAAGTAAGCAAAGCAAACTTCTCTGGTGATGCTCGTTCACCTAAGGTTTGGAATACCGATTTTAATGCACTTTCTGGCACAAACGCATTAGAGGATTGGCTGGATAAGATATCCTGTGGCATACGTGCGGTTTCAAGTAAGGAATGAATATCACCATCAAGCTCATTGAGCATCGTGGCAAACAGCTTTACTTCTTCCGAGTGGACCAAAGGAATATCTGTATTGGGCATGCAAGCTATCATCTTAAAATACCAAGGATTATTTTAGTTTAAGCACAAACTTCCGGGCTGTCATTAGTCACAATCCAAGTGCAATTTGATAATGAGAGACGACTCACTCTGAACAGAAGAGCCAACGCACATTGACATTCAACATAGATCATTGCCTGTTCAAGAACTTGCCAATTCACGCCACAGATATGTTCTATTCACTTTTAAAGCACTATTTAAAGCGCTATTTATACTTCTATGAATGTGATGATTTTCACGCTTTCTTAATCAGCAATCGTTTTCTAGGAATTTTTCCTAGTCGATCTAAGCCCTCCTCTCATGTAGTTAAAAAGAGGACTCTCTACAATCGCCAGCAGTTAAAAGAAAGCGAGCACGCAAGTGCATCACACTAATACAAGAGAGTTCACGATGTTAAAATTCCTTGAACAAGTCCGGAAGCCTACCCTAGACCTTCCAGTCGAAGCGCGTAGAAAAATGTGGTTCAAACCATTTATCCAATCTTACCTAGTGGTATTTATTGGCTATTTGACGATGTACCTGATCCGTAAAAACTTCAACGTCGCACAAAACGACATGATTTCTACTTACGGTTTGTCGATGACCGATCTAGGTTTAATTGGCCTGGGTTTCTCGATCACTTACGGTATCGGTAAGACCGTGGTTTCCTACTACGCCGATGGTAAGAACACCAAGCAGTTCCTTCCTTTCATGCTTATCCTTTCTGGTCTGGCAATGCTTGGTTTCAGCTTCAGCATGGGCGGTGGCAGCGCAAGCTTGTTCTTGATGGTGGCGTTCTACGCACTAAGTGGTTTCTTCCAAAGTACTGGTGGTCCTTCTAGTTACTCGACCATTACTAAGTGGACGCCTCGTAACAAGCGTGGTTCTTACCTAGGTCTTTGGAACATGTCTCACAACGTAGGTGGCGCGGGTGCTGCTGGTGTGGCTCTGTTTGGTGCAAACTACTTGTTTGACGGTCACGTGATCGGCATGTTCGTGTTCCCTTCTATCATTGCGATCATCGTTGGTTTCATCGGTATGCGCTATGGTAACGACTCTCCTGAAGCCTACGGTCTAGGTAAAGTAGAAGAGCTATTTGATGAAGCAGTCAGCGAAGAAGACGAAGCGGCTGAAGGCAATCAAATGACTAAGAAAGAGATCTTTGTTGAGTACGTTCTGAAAAACAAAGTGATCTGGCTACTTTGCTTCGCAAACATCTTCCTTTACATCGTGCGTATCGGTATCGACCAATGGTCAACGGTTTACGCATACCAAGAACTTGGTCTATCAAAAGAAGCAGCAATCTCTGGCTTCACCCTATTCGAAGTGGGTGCGCTTGTGGGTACTTTGATGTGGGGTTACCTGTCTGACCTTGCAAATGGTCGCCGTGCGCTAGTGGCTTGTGTTTCTTTGGGTTTGATCATCGTATCACTTGAGTTCTACCAACACGCAACCAGTGAGTTCATGTACCTAGGGTCACTATTTGTTCTTGGCTTCCTAGTATTTGGTCCTCAACTGCTTATCGGTGTTGCTGCGGTTGGCTTTGTTCCTAAGAAAGCAATTAGTGTGGCAGACGGCGTAAAAGGCACATTCGCTTACCTAATTGGTGACAGCTTCGCGAAGTTGGGTCTAGGTATGATTGCAGACGGTACACCAATCTTTGGTCTAACGGGTTGGAAAGGCACGTTCGCTGCCCTAGATACCTCGGCAATGATTTGTATTGTTTTGCTTGCCTTCGTTGCTATCGCAGAAGAGAAAAAGATTCGTCAAAACAAGAAGAAGCTTGAAATGGCAGAAAACCAAGCTTAATCAACCAGCGCGCTTTGCCAGTCTAAGCGCGCGAGATCATTAAATAAACTGGGTCAATTTAGTATCATTGTAGGTTTTTATTGAGCTCTCTATATCAAAGGTGCCAAAGGATTGGCCAATTGGTATTGAGCTCATTTTCGTTTGTGTATTGCTGAAGTTTGGTATTTAAGATGATTAACGTAGCGCTTGTTGATGACCATGTCATTGTTCGTTCTGGATTTGCTCAACTGTTGAGCCTTGAGACAGACATGAATGTTGTCGGTGAATTTGGCTCGGTAGCGGAAGCTCGAGTGGGATTACCTGCGTGCAAGCCAGATGTGGTTATCCTAGATATCTCGATGGCAGACGAAAGTGGGCTTACCCTACTCTCCGAAATCCCTTCAGGCATTGCTTGTGTCATGCTTAGCGTGCACGACTCTCCCGCAATGGTTGAAAAGTCACTTAAACTCGGCGCAAAAGGTTACCTAAGTAAACGTTGTAGTCCTGACGAGTTGATTCAAGCTGTACGAACCAGTGCTTTGGGCGGTTGTTATTTAACGCCTGATATTGCGTTGAAGCTCGCGACACCAAGTGACAAAGCGGCAACGCTGACTCAACTGACTCGCCGAGAAAACGAAGTGTGCCAATTATTGGCTCGTGGTTTAGATGTGAAATCAATCGCCACTGAACTTGGCTTAAGCCATAAAACCGTTCACGTTCACCGTGCAAACGCCATGGATAAGCTTGGCGTAAAGAACAACGTTGAACTCGCCAAACTGTTCTCGCAAGAGTCGTTTTAATGCGTAGCTACACCATCACCTCCATTTGCGGTTTATTCATGACAGGATGCTCGTGGTTCTGTCTGTGGGTGATCGCTTATTACTTTGTGAACGATGCGGAGCTCGCGATCTTGTTGTTCCCCTTTGCGTTGCGTTTGGGGCTAACACTGCACACGCGTACAAAGTATTGGGCAACGATTTATCTCGCCGAATGGGGATTGACCGTTGCTCTTGCTCTACTTCTTGAACAGCCGCAATGGCTAATGGTGTTGGTTGCCAGCTTCCTGAGCATGCCGGTTGTTTACCTTGCTAAGCGTTATTACAAAGGCGATCAGAACCAGCATTTAGCGGTTATGGCGGTCGTGTTGCTCGTGACGTCTTGTATTAACGTACTAGCGGTTGGTTATCATGTCCAATCTGTCTACATGGCATGGTTAGCTAGCATTGCTGGCGGTTTGTTAGTTCTGCCAATGTGCTATTTGCTTTGGAACTATCTCTTCCAAAGCCCTTGGTCACCGCTGACCTCGAATTTGTTAGCCAACGAAGTTCAGTTCAAAGTTCGTCATATTCTGCTTTATAGCGTGCTGTTGATTGCCAGCATTTTGGTTCAAACCAGCTTGCCTGATGAACTGGCTCGATTTGCACCTTTCTGTATGGCGATCCCAATCATCGTCTTGGCACTGCGCTACGGCTGGCAAGGTGCACTGCTTGCGACCATGTTAAACAGTATTGCCTTGATCGCTGCGCGAAGCGGTGTTTCGAATCTGGAAATTACTGACCTTCTGTTGTCCCTTTCGGCGCAAACCTTAACGGGCATCATGCTCGGTTTAGCGGTACAGAAACAAAAAGATCTTAACCAAAAGCTTCGTGGCGAATTGTCGAGAAACCAAACCTTGTCCCGACAACTCATTCAAGCGGAAGAGTCGGTGCGTCGTGACGTGGCAAGAGAACTGCACGATGAAATTGGTCAGAACATCACAGCGATCCGTACACAAGCGAGCATCATTAAGCGCGTTGATAACGCAGAAATGAACACACGCTGTGCCGATATGATCGAAAACCTATCACTTAATGTTTATGACACAACTAAGCATTTGCTGAGCAAACTACGCCCGAAAATGCTCGATGATTTGGATTTAAAAGATTCCGTTCACCAGTTAACCCGTGAAATGGAGTTCGACAATCATGGCACTCGCGTTGTGCTTGATTGGCAAGGTGACTATGAGTCTCTGGGCGACACGCTAAAAGTCACCCTATTCCGTTTATGCCAAGAAGCGTTAAACAACGCAGCTAAATACGCGAATGCGACGTCTATCGTTATCGAGCTATCTATTGACGAGAGTATTTCGTTGAACATCGCTGACAACGGTATTGGTTTCAAAACCGAAGACTGCATGAAAGGCATGGGCGTTCGCGGCATGCAAGAGCGCGTGCAAGCGCTTGGCGGCAAAATGTATATCTACTCTTTGAACGATCATGTGGATGGCACGCAAATCGCCATCACATTACCTAAGGTGTAACGAGCATGTTTGGATTATTTCAGTCTCCGAGCTACAACCAAGCTCCCCTTAGCAAAGACCAGGTGGATGAACGCTATCGTTATTGGCGTCTACACATCATGCTGGGTATGTATCTTGGTTATGCCGGCTTTTACTTCACTCGTAAAACCTTCAACTACGCTGCTCCCGCGATGATTGCTGATTTAGGTTTAGATAAAGCCGATATCGGTATGATTGGTACGCTTTTCTACATCACCTATGGTTTATCGAAGTTTATCTCGGGCACCATTTCTGACCGTTCTAACCCTCGCTTTTTCATGGGTGTCGGTTTAATCGCGACGGGCCTTATCAATATCGCGTTTGGCTTCTCTAGCTCTTTGCTTGCACTCGCTGCACTTTGGGTGATGAACGCTTGGTTCCAAGGTTGGGGTTGGCCTTCGTGCTCTAAGTTACTTACGACTTGGTATTCGCGCTCAGAACGTGGTTTCTTATGGGCAATTTGGAACACCGCCCATAACGTAGGCGGCGCTTTAATTCCCCTACTCGTTGGATTTCTTACATTCCATTACAGCTGGCGAGAAGGCTTTATCGTACCGGGCGTTATCGGCGTCATTCTTGGTGTCATTGTTTGTTGGCGCTTGCGAGATAAACCGACCACTCAAGGACTGCCAACGGTTGGTCAATGGCGTGATGACAAGTTAGAACTGGCGCAAGAAAATCACGGGCAAGGTCTGAGTTATAAAGAAATCCTCAAACAATACGTGTTCAACAACAAGTACATTTGGTTGCTCGCATTTAGCTATGTACTGGTTTACATCGTGCGCACCGCCATCAATGACTGGGGGAATTTGTACCTGACAGAACAACACCACTACAGTCTAATCAACGCTAACGCTGCACTATCGATGTTTGAAATCGGTGGCTTTGTTGGTTCTCTAGTGGCTGGTTGGGGATCGGATAAACTGTTCGGTGGTAACCGAGGTCCAATGAACCTCTTGTTTGCCGCAGGTATATTCTTATCTGTCGCTGCGTTGTGGTTGATGCCGTTAACCAACTTCGCATTCCAAGCTGCTGGGCTATTCTCGATTGGTTTCTTCGTATTTGGACCACAAATGTTGATTGGAATGGCAGCAGCGGAATGTTCACACAAAGATTCCGCTGGTGCAGCAACGGGCTTTGTTGGTTTGTTTGCCTACATGGGTGCCGCACTTTCTGGCTACCCATTGGCATTGATTCTTGAAGAATACAGCTGGACTGGATTCTTTATCACCATCTCGGTATGCGCAGCCGTTATTGGCTTGCTGTTGTTACCGTTCTTGCAGGCTCAACCTTCAAGAAAGCCGCTCGCTCCCAAGCTTAGGTTGTAGACACCTGATTGTAGAAGCGACTTCTACACCTCTTAGGGTGAGTTAACCACTCACCCGCCCAATCTCCACTATTTTTTGCTTCCGATTCAGTTCGGAGGGTTTTCTACGGGTAAAATTCATGAATTCGAATACTATTTCATCAAAATGCTTCTTCAAAATGGACAATAAGATCCAAAACTACGACTGGGGAAGCCGCACGGCTATCCACGATTTGTTTGGCTTTGCTAACGAAGCTCAACAACCTCAAGCCGAGGTTTGGATGGGTACGCATCCGAATGGTTGCTCTATCGTTAAACAAGGAAGTACTGCCGCTTCGAGTACAACTGTTTCATTATCAGAATTGATCAATCAGGATCCGTCAGCGTTTTTATCCCAAAGCACGGCAGAAGCCTTTGGTGACCTACCTTTCCTATTCAAGATTCTTGCAGCAGATAAAGCCTTGTCAATTCAAGTGCACCCAAACAAGCAAGATGCTGAGATCGGTTATGCAAAAGAACAACAACTAGGCGTACCGTTGAATGCATTCAATCGGAATTACAAAGATGCCAACCACAAGCCAGAACTGGTTTACGCCCTAACGGACTATCAAGCAATGAACGGCTTTCGTCCATTTGATGAAATAATCGCTGAGTTCCGCCTGTGTGACATTCCTGAAATCAACGGCTACTTAGAACAACTTGAGCGCAATCCCAACCAAGAAGGGTTGTGTCAGTTCTTCGTAGAGATTCTTTCCATGGAAGAAGCACGCAAGGCTAACGCAGTGGATCACTTATTAAGTTACGCAGCAGCCAACCTAGTACGCCCTGTGTGCGAATTGATTTTAGACCTTGCTGCTCAGTACCCGAATGACGTGGGTTTGTTTGCCCCATTACTGCTGAATGTTATTACGTTAAAACCCGGTGAAGCCATGTTCTTAAGCGCAAGAACGCCTCATGCTTACATTAAAGGCACCGGTCTGGAAATCATGGCGAACTCAGATAACGTACTTCGCGCTGGTTTAACACCAAAACACATGGATGTGGAAGAACTGGTTAAGTGTACCGACTTTATTCCAAAACCGATGAACACGCTGCTAACCAAAGCAGAAATCAAAGGGTGTAAGCATAACTTCCCTGCTCCTGTACAAGACTTCAAATTCTCTGTGTTCCAAGAGCCAAAAGATCAACAAGTTGAGATGAGCAGTGCGGAAATCTTAATGCCGATCGATGCAGACGTAACGCTTCTTGCAAAAAGCGGCGAAACATTAGTGCTTGGTAAAGGGCAATCGGCTTTCATTCCTGCTTATGTGGGTAGCTACACGATCCGTTGTGAAGGTCGCGTTGCTCGTGCATTTAACGGCTAAGTTCATTTCCTCTTAAAATAAGAATGGCGGAGACTTTTCACCTCCGCCATTCAAACCATTCATTTGTTTGCTAACTCTGTGCTTGAGCCAAACGAATACTCACCAGACTTGCCACCATGATGGCTAAGTAAAAGCTCCCGACTATCGCTTCAAAGAAAACGAAGAACTGAGCCACTGGAACCGTTGGTGAAATGTCACCATAGCCCACTGTCGTTAATGTGATAAAGCTAAAGTACAAAGCATTAAACAAGTTCGACAGCCAAGGTTTTGCTTCTAATCCAGTGAAAGAGCTTGGGAAAAACTCCAACACCAACAAGTAAATCACCGCCCACGCAAGCCCCAGTAGCAGATAGATACAAATCGAACCGATGATGTGGTTTGTCGTGACCGACTTGGTCAAAACCACCTGCTTTAGCGCCGAGTATATATGTGAAAACAAGAACACCAATAACGCACCTAGCGTCAAAATGGACAGATCTAAATGCTCTAAAAACGACATACCATAGGAGATGACGGCCACAATCAGTAACACACCATACCATGTACGATTGGATTTGTTCTTCTTGTTGATGCCTGCAATCGAAGCGCCTAGCGTCACCACCAAAAGAGCAAGAACAAATTCCTGCCCATCTGGATAAAACTGATGCATCACAGCACAGCCGAAAAACAACGCAATGAGTGCGAAAAACAAAAAGTAAAAGTTATCTTCCCTGGTCATCGGTTTCATGATGCTACCTCTACTTTGTCTTCCTCCTTCGCTTTATGGTCAATGCTCAATGCTTTGTTTTCTTCAGTGTCATCTTCATCTAACCAGTTCACCATTAACTGGTAAGTCAGACTTAGAACCACGGCGCCAACGAACAGACCGACGATACCAGACATTGCCATACCACCCAGTGCACCCAGCAGTGTCACAAGCATTGGAGTGTCAGAACCACGGCTTAGAAGTACTGGTTTCAGTACCGCATCACTCGCGCTCACCAAGATACACCAGACTAGGAAGATGCCAGCAACCAGTGTCGATTCGACGCTAAACACATAAATAATCGCAGGAATCAATGCTAGAATCGGCGGCAACTGAACAATCGCAATCAGAATCACAGCAACCATCCAAAGTGCAGCAGCAGGAACGCCGACCGCGACCATACCAACACCTGCCATAACAGATTGAATTAACGCGACACCAATTACGCCTTGCACCACACTTCGAACGGTCGATTTTGAAAGATCAATCAACGCTTCGCCTTTCTTGTTGGTTAGACGGTCAGCCAACTTGGTAAAGCCTTTCTGGCACACTTCAGCATTACTCATGAACGCACCTGCAATCATGGTTGAAATAATGAACTGAATGAATCCACCACTTACGGAACCAACGATAGATGCGGCTTGAGAAAGAAAACCTTTCACTTGCTCACCATAATTAACCAAGAAGCCTTCCAGATTGGTCGATGCGTAGTTAATTGCAACGAACAGCTTGTCGCCCACGACAGGGATCTCTTTTAAGCTTTCTTGTGGCTTAGGTACAACTAAAGTGCCATCTTGCAACCCAGTGACGACCTCAGTACCACTGGTGTAAAGGCCAGATGAAAGAGCAATCAGTGGAATCAGAAGCAACAAGGCGCCTATCGTACTGAGGAGCGCACTCGCCTTGCCTTTGGAAATACCTAAGCGATTATGAAGAGACATCATGACTGGGTAGAGCGCGATAGCAATAATGCCACCCCACACAACCAGCATAATGAATGGTCTGAGGATAGAGAAACACCACCAGATCAGTAACGCTACGGCTCCGATCTTGATTGCGGCGTCTATCGCCTGTTTAGAGAAATCATTTGAAGCTTTCATAGCGTTACCTTTTCACTGTAAGTTAAGTGTTATGTTTGCAAAAACTTCCATTGTCGGGTTTCCAGAAAGAGTGAGGCGACAATCATGTATGTCCCAACCATCACCAACTGGAAGATTCGGATAAATGTGTTGCTGTCGATGTCGCCAGAGCTCATCAACGTACTGCCGATCAGAACAAGTAGCGTACTGAATGCAGTGGCGAACACCGGCGCCTTCTCTGGCACTGTGTATATCTTGGTTCCTATCACTACAGCCAACAAAGCGATGAAGGCGGTGTAAAACCAAATGTTCGGAACAATCGCTAGGATAGAAAACGCGAGGATGGCGAGTACACCACCGATTCCGTTACTGATGATCAAGAACGCGCTCAATTTGACGGACTTCTCTGAAGTAATCATCAAAGACAACAGCGCAACGAACATCATGGTGAGCAAAGCTTCTGAGATTTGAAAAACAAAGAAGAAGCACACCAAGGGAAAGGAAATCAACATTGCTCTGAATGCTGCATTCCAACGTTGTTTTTTGCGTATTGGCGGCTCTGCGTAACCTTCAAATTTACTTTCAGGTTCCGGTAGATAAATGTGCATCAGGGTGTAAATGAATACCGCCACCGCCCCTGATGTTGCCAAGCCACCTGCGAGATAAATTGACATTGCTGGGTTGCCTATCGCCATAAATGGCAACATAAGCACCGCTATCATCAATATCGTCGCAAATAAATTCCACTTAGGGTCTGTAAACAGGTAGTAACCCCATATCATCATTAACCCAACGGCCAATAACAGAATGATTGGGAATTGCGTAATGCCACCCGACAGCAGCAACCCTAGCCCCATTGTCGCAATCATTGCTAAAAGCAACTCATACACGGTTTCTTTGTGGGCTTTTGGTTTGTCCACGAGAAACTTCGCGGTGAACACTGGCGCGACAAACGCCAGTGACCAATTCAACCAAGCCGCAAGAAACACTGCCAGCGCGACACCAAAAGTAAAACGTAATATCCGGCGTTGCGTGGCGTTATCAATGCTCACGTTAACGGACATAAGACAATACACTCAGTAGACGAATCCAAAGTTTGCCAACCGCGTTAAAGATAAAGTTATCGCTGCTGTAGACAATCACGTCTGCTTGTCCACCAACGCGTAGCATTCCCGTTACTTCTTCACGATCAAACTCGATAGCGATTGGTAACATTTGCGTTTGGCGTAACCAGCCTGTTTGTTGGTTGGCTTGCGCGAGCTTACCCGCTTGTTGGTTTTGTCCCCAATCGACACCCCAGTCGATGCTGCTGACTTTGCCTTTGATGACCTTACCTGGAGCGAAATCCAATGCGATTTCCACCTCATCACCAACGCTCACGTTGCCTAGACTGTTTTCTCGGAAATAAGCCTCAATCCAGATGTCTTCTGTCGATACAAACGTCATGATTGGCTGGCCTGCTGAAGCATAGAAACCTTCGGTCAAGCTGAAGTTTGAAACACCACCTTGAGTTGGCGCTCGAATCACAGTACGTTCTAGATTCAGTTGAGCTTGCTCAAGTGCCAGCAATGCTGCTTTGACTTGGCTGTTTTCTTCACCTTCTGCGCCAAGTTGTTGTTTCGCTTTTTCAAGATCCGCTTCTGCATTTACTACGTTCGCTCTTGCGGTTGCCAATGCCGCTCTTGCTTTGTCAGCGTCTGATTTCGACACCACACCTTTCTCTGCCATCGCAAGAATTCGATTGCCTTGAGCTTCGGTGTTCTGACGTTCTACTATCGCGGAAGTCAATCGCGCTTGAGCGGAAGCAATAGAAGCGGTTTGCGCTCCAACGTTTTGGCCAGCGATCTCTAAATTCTCTTCCGCTTGTTTTACTGCTATTTCGTAATCAGACTTGTCTAAAATGGCCAGCTCATCACCTTCTTCCACCAGTTGATTCGGGCGAACTCTAATATCTAGAACGTTACCAGAGACCTGAGGTTTAATCGGAACAATGTAGCCTTTTACTCGTGCATTATCGGTTACTGGGATAATCCGATCTGCCACAATACTGAACCCGAGCATGACGACAATAAACAAAATGAGATAGTTAGTGACCTTCTTCACCTTGTCGTTTTTACTTGCCTCGTTATTATCCGCCACTTCCGTTGGCTGTTGTTGTTTTTCGTTCTCGGACATGTTTTCCCCTTGCCATTGAATAGATTGAACATTTTAAGAATATACCGTCCTGCTCAACCTTCAATTAATTGAATAATAAATAGCGAGCTATATCTAAAACCGTGCGTTATGCGCTAAGATTGGTTGAAGGTCACTTGGGCATACATGGAGTATTCGCTTAATGCCAAATCAAACGTTTCATCTACCTGTCATTCAGACTAACTATGCTCGAATCCTAGTTGAAGTCTTTGCTGACTATGGCTTGGACAAGCATAAGCTACTTAGTGACGCTGGCTTACCTGCGGACTTATTCCAAACCGAGAGCGACTACATTCCGTCTGAATCGATAAAACGTTTGATTCATCTAACCTCTTCTCAACTTGGCGTAACGAAATTCACCGACTTATTGGTGTTAGTTTTTCGTCGCCGCGTTATACCCAATGTCTTGCATCAGTTTGTACCATTTAAAACCATCGGCGATTCAATGCAGCACATTGATGAAATCTTCAGTTTAGACTCGCCTGGCAGTAACGTTTCTTTCGAAACCCATCATGGCCACGCCTGGTTCTGTCGATATTCGGAACAGAAAGACACGCAAATCGCTAACTGGTCTGAAGCATTTGCTGTGATTTACATCATTGAGCTCATTAGCATTTTGACCAAAACTGCTTGGTATCCAAGCAAGGTACGCCTGCAAGGCAGTAACAGCGATATCGTAAAAAGTGTTGTTCCTAGCCAATGCCAGATATTTGTGGGTCAAGAGAAAACCGGCGTTTACATTCCCGCGGACATTCTTAACGTACCAATCCAAATATCGGACTCACAGTTAGGCGCTGAACCAAGTCAGATCCAGTGGCATACAAGTTTTACCGATAGCGTGTTTGAACTCCTGCGCCCTTATGTGCGAGAGCGTAATTTGTCGATAGAAGAAGCGGCTCAGTTGCTAAGCTATTCTGTTCGAACCTTACAAAGAAAGTTAAAGAATGAAGGGACTTCTTTTCGACATATTAAAGAGTCATTGATGTTCTCTGTTTCTTGCGAATTGATGGAAGAAGGACACTCTCTCACTTATATATCCAATCAACTTGGCTACACCAGTATTTCGCACTTTTCGCGCGCCTTTAAAAGAGTGTCCGGGTTATCTCCTAAAGTGTATAAACAGTCGATTGCGCTGAACGCATCCAGCACTTCGTGACGTTATACTGCTCAGTCCATTTGAGGCTTGGTACTTGGTAATTGTTTGAGCTTGGCTTGCATCAGTGTTGCGAGGTCAATTTCATCACACAGCACTTCTACGTCCTGAACTCGAAAGTAAACAATCATACGTTACCCTCAATTGAAAACGTGGGGCTATTATGCCGTGGCGCAAACCAAGTTATTTACCATTTTACGCCACCCGACCACATTCTAATCTCATTATTTGAAGTCTCAAATTAGAGTAGTTCGCCCACTTTGCACAATTTTTACAATAAGAAGAAATTCGGTGCTTTGTTCATTTCGTTTTACTTCTCAGTCCGGTTTCCATCTTGGCTTTTATCTAATTTTCAATAACCTACCGCATTCGTTAGGACAAATGTCGGTTTTGTCAGCCAATGGATAACGCTCTATCTATTGGTCAAGCCGAATGTTCACGAGTTTGAAGCTGAGCAGCCTTTTGTTGCAAAACGTATACGCGGGATTGTAATCACGTTTTGTATCACTACAATTCCAAACCAAATGAATAAAGAAACGTTTGTATGCCGAAATTAAATTTAGACAGCGCAAGGAATAGCTCTGCACTCTCTGATAATGAAACCTGCGAAAAAGTACAATCGGCATTAGAACCGAAATACCACAAGCCAGAAAAGAAACTTTGCCTCAGTGCGGGTCTAACGGAAAAGCACATTGAACGCCGTTGGAAAGTACTCGAGTCGATGACGGACAAAGATCTTCTGCTTGATCCTTTCACACAATCGCATTTCGACCAATATGCCAACAACATTGAGCACTTCATCGGCACAGTTAACGTCCCTGTCGGTGTTGCCGGGCCTCTACGAATTAACGGCTTGTTTGCGAATGACGACTACCTAGTACCACTCGCAACAACCGAAGCCGCTCTCGTTGCCTCTTATAACCGCGGCGCGAACTTGATTACCGCAGCTGGTGGCGCAAGTACGCTTTTGATCAGCGAAGGCGTGAGTCGTACTCCCGTGTTTGGTTTCCAATCACTTGCAGAAGCAGCGCAATTCGTCAGTTGGGTGGTCACTCAATACGATATCTTCCGTAAAGAAGCGGAATCCACCACCACGCACGGCAAGCTTAAAGACATCAACGTCAACATCGAAGGTAATCATGTTTACTTGGTGTTTGAATACGTGACGGGCGACGCGTCTGGCCAGAACATGGTGACCATCGCAACACATAAAGTGTTCCATTACATTCTTGAACACAGTCCAGTCGCACCTGTTGATGCTTATCTTGACGGTAACTTGTCTGGTGATAAAAAAGCCAACGCCCACACTTTACGCTCTGTTCGCGGTAAAAAAGTCTCAGCTGAAGTGACGATTCCTGCGGCTTTGGTCGAGAAATACCTGCACACCACACCAGAGGCGATGGTGAAATTTGGCAAAATGAATACCGTTGGTGGATTACTAAGCGGCACTATCGGTATCAATGCACACTACGCCAATGCCCTCACCGCTTTGTACATCGCATGCGGACAAGATGCCGCGTGTGTTGCTGAATCTGCGGTTGGTATTACTAGAATGGATGTGGATTCTCACGGCGACCTGTATACGTCAGTCACTTTACCAAACATTATGGTTGGCACCGTTGGTGGTGGTACTGGCTTACCAACGCAAAAAGCGTGTTTGGACATACTTGGCTTGCACGGCAATGGCAAAGCAAAAGCGTTAGCAGAAGTCGCTGCTGGCCTCTGCTTGGCTGGTGAGCTTTCCATTGTTGGCGCATTCTGTGCCGATCATTTTTCTAGAGCACATCATAAGCTTGCGAGAAAATAAGCCATTGAGCCTAATTCGTTAAAACAAAAAGCCGCGCACTCGTGTTAATACAATGAGTGAGCGGCTTTCTGTTTAAGCTCTTGTGCTTATTTCGTTATTGATACTTCAAGCACCGTCGCTTTTTTACTCAGGTAGCGGTGGTATGTATAAATCCACAGTATCGACAAAATACGTACTCCACATTTCGTTCATACTCGTATCTGCATACTCGTCAAAGATAATAACTGCAGCGCCATATTCACCTTTGAAGTAAGGCGCAATCAAACGAACAAAATCGTCTCCTTTGCTTAACCTTAAATAACCTTCTGAGGTGATACTCCAATCCCAACCGAGGTTTTCAGTATTGCCCTCGGCTTTCCAAGTCTCACGATCGGCCATACCGCCTTCATAGATGTCCCAGAAACGAACTTCGACTCCGTTTCCTTTGCGTCTCGTTAGTCTTGAATCGACAACGTCATCCGCCGTTAATGGTTGTAGGCCACCACAGTTTGTTAGCTCCGACGCCAACAACGCGGCATTGACTGATGCACCGGTCGCATTAACCTCGCAGTAATCGTAACCCTCACTGCGGCTCACGCCACGGATAGACTCACCAATCACTCGCAACCATATCGCTTGTTCAGACAGTCCTTCTTCGAGCCAACCGTCGACCAGTTCGTCTAAGTCTTCAATATAAGGACCGACGTACTCAGGGTAACCAGTGTAATTGTCGTTGATTAAGGTACTGTATTTTTGTCCACCATCGTTAAAGGTGTAGTCATACCCTTCAATTGCAAAGTGTTGCCATTCAACGTGAGTACGAATATCTGTCTCTGACCAATAGGTTTTCACTTCGTCCCAACGGTTGAACATCATACCATCGCCATTCTCATCGACTTTCTTAATCGCGTTCGCTTCATCGAGAATATATTTGCCACCCACACTCGTTTCGATTTTCTGACTGTCTTCGTTGACACCCTTGGTATAGGTATATTCTTCCCAATAATTGACTTGGTATTCGAAGCTAACTGAACCATCCCAGTTCCAAACTGGGCCTGCTTTCGTGTATGACTCGGAGCCATCGGCATTATTCATACTTGTTGTCGTTTCATTAACTGAACCGTCTGCATCCCAATCATGCATGATGACTTCTTTGTTACCACCATCCACATAGTCCCATCGTTCACGAACTTGCGCATAGGTGGCCGCTTCTAGAGGAACTGCAGCGTCTAGGTCGTACTCTTTAAATTCACGAGATTCGTAATCATAACCTGCCGTTGTTTCTTCTACCTCAACCATGGTTTGAAGTAAGTCCACACCAGACATATCGCCGGCCATGACCGCTTCTGCAAACAAATCCACCGTGCTGTAACTTAACTCGCGTTCTGGGTCATCTGTAGTGACGCTGTCACCACCAGAATCGGCAGGGTTGGATTCATCAACGTAACGGGTAAATTCCCACTGACCGCGAGTCTCGCCCTCATCTGCGACACCGACATCATATACATGGCTGGTGAAATCAAACTCGCCATCGAAGTTCAAGTCTGCTTTAAGCGTTATCTTGGCCGTGAAAGTACCGTCATCGAGGTTCTGCACCGCTTCTTCTGTGAAGGTACTGAACACCGTTTTTACGCCGGCTCGTTCATAATACTCTGTAGCCGTGGCTTGATAGGTCAACGTGTTCGCGGTTTCATCGACGATCTCCGTTTCACTGCCCTCTACCGTGAAGTCCAATGAGATGTCCATGTTGTCCGGCGTACCGTAGTAACTGTCTGTATACGAGTAATGGGTCACCTTACCATCGGGGTATTCATCTTCTAGCTCTTCGGCAACTCGCTCATCCGATACGCGTTCGTCGACTTTACTTTCAGCTAGTTCGAGAATTTCGCCTGTGTCGCCTTCAGCGATAAAATCCCCCATCAAACGGTCTTTAAGTTCTTCATCGGTCAAGGTGCTATCTTCGAGCTCTTCTTTTAACTCGTCGACTGCATCGTCAATTGCTTGGTTCACTAGGCTTCCAAGTGCAACAAGCAGTGCTGCTATTTCCTCATCACTCAACTCATCGAGGTTTTGATCTTCCAGAACGGCGCTTACTCTAGACGTCAGCTCTTCATGAACTTGGGTAGTAAAAGGGTTAATAACCTGACCATCAAGTTCGCCATCTTCAAGATCATCAAAGTCGGCTTGTGTTAAAGGTGGCATCCCAAGAACAATGGCGTGTCCATCTTCAGCATCTTCAAAGACCTTCTCTGCTTCATTGGTAGCGATTTTCTGCTCTAACTCTTCCATCGTGGTTGGGGGTTCAGTCCCCACATCGACAGAGGCGTTTGTTAACTGAGCCAAAATCGGCACACCTACTAAGGCGTCCTTTTGTGCTTCTGAAATTTGAAATGAATATGTACCATCAAGGCCAGTATTTGCCTGTGGTTCATCGGCGTCTGGCTCACCATCTCTATCGATGTCCATCCAGACTAAAGCGTTATAGATGTACCCATCCACGACGGTACCATTAAGTGTGTACGTTTGACTGGCGCTCTCATCATTGTCATCACTGCCACACGCAGCGACCGTAGATGCAATAAAAACAGCGAGCATAGTTTTGCGAGCTTCCATGTGTGCTCTCCTATCCAACATTTATGGTGCAGCTATTACCTCTCCTCTTTACTAGCTGCGGATTGAACTGTGTCGAACTCATCGACCCGGTAAATGTTAGCTATTGATCGCATTTGTTTGTGCAATTTATGTACAATCGTGAACTTATTCACGTTTTATGCAACTTAATTAATAAATCGATCAGTAAAGTAATCACTCTGGCATGTTTTTTTAGATCCAATTGCCTTAAAAGCTCACAACCACCAAACTAACTGTTATATCATTATGAAGTCAGAAGTGATTTCTGACATGTTATCCCGTGCAATATTTCTACTTATTCAAAAAAGTTTCACATTTTATTTGAATTCGATCACAACAGGTTAGCAGCAATACTATTCAGTCACTTATCTGTTTTTTCTTATCTTAAATTAAGCCCTGACCAGACTATTCTCTGTAATTAATAACTTTGATAGTGATTTTTACCGTCTATAATCCGTCTTGCAGCTGCTTGATTTCACTAAATTTATTAATTAGCTCATTTCGAGCTTCATGACTCCCGTTAAATGGATTTAAGTCGTTCCTTTGGGTAAGCGAGTTAACTATGAGACGTCAGAAACAAAACGAAATTTCTTGTTGGGTGCTAGGTTTTGTTGCCATGCTGTTGTTTTTTGTAGGACCAGTATCGGCGGACGAAGACGACCCAGATCTACCAACTGCACGCTTCTTATATCAAACCACGTTTGGTCCTACACCTGCTTTGATCGACCAAATAAACCAAACCGAATACGAGGATTGGATTACAGAACAAATACTTCTCCCTCCTACTTATCACAGTGATCTTTACTTCACGCCTTTTAGTAAAGGGGCACAAGCAAACCGAGAAAACGCTTGGTATCAAATCGTCCTCACTTCCGAAGATCAACTCAGACAAAGAATGGCCTTTGCTCTTAGCCAAGTTCTCGTTGTATCCCGGTATGGCGGTCTACTCGGTAGCAAGCCAGAAAGTCTGGTCAATTATTATGATTTACTGGTCGAAAATGCCTTTGGAAACTATCGCGACTTGTTGCTAAAAACCGCTATGCACCCTGCCATGGGAAACTATTTGTCGATGATGGGAAGCGCAAAAGCAAACGCAGCGACAGGCGCACTTCCAGATGAAAACTTTGCTCGTGAATTGATGCAACTGTTCACCATCGGTTTGTACCAATTGAACTTAGACGGCAGCATAAAATACGATTTAGAAACTGGGCATGCGCTCGCAACCTACACACAAACAGACATACAAGAACTCGCACGCGCGCTGACGGGTTGGAACAAGTCAGACACTGCGTTTGTGAAGCCTATGCGCGTGATTAAAAACCGTCATGACACTGGTGAAAAACACGTACTCGGTAGCAAGATCCCTGCGGGACTGACCGCCGAAGAGGAGTTGGAACGTGTCATTGATATTTTGATGAGTCACGACAATATCGGGCCATATGTATCTAAACTGCTCATTCAACGCTTTGTGACCTCTAATCCAACGCCAGAATATATTGCAAGAGTTGCAACCGTGTTCAATAACAACGGCAATGATGTAAAGGGCGATTTGAATGCCGTTATCCGAGCGATCTTACTTGATGACGAGGCTCGCGGAAAAACATCCATTCGCCCAATAAAAGTAAAAGAGCCAATCTTGGTGCTGACCAATTTCCATCGTGCCGCTGGCTTTACACTCGACGCTGCACGATACGATGGCGCGGTATCCTTGATGAACATCGCCAATCAAGGACCACTGCGGTCACCTTCTGTGTTTAACTTCTATTCGCCCGACTATCAGCCTTCAGCCGACTTTGTGTTTACCGGAATGGTTTCGCCCGAGTACGAATTATTGGATTGGTCGGTATATACAGAGTTGGTTAACTTCATGCTCTACAGCGTCCGCAAAGGTTCTGGCTCGACTTACTCATTGGATATGACTGATTTGTACAAGTCGCTTGATGATCATGAGGCATTGGTTGAGGCCATCGATGTGCGTTTCTTTGCAGGCGCGGCTTCTCCGCAGCTAAAGCAAATCATGCATAACGCACTCAACAAATACCAAACCAATTATGTTCCCACCACCAAACTTGCCTTAGTGATTTTCACCGCGATTTCTGGCAGCGAATTCTACATCCAAAATTAGGAGCGACTTATGAAACTTTCACGACGCAATTTTATGAAAAGTACCGCTTCTTTGGGTGCTATGGCTTCCGTGGGTTTACCGGGTTACGCAATGGCTTCGCCTACCAATGATTTTCGTGCGCTTATCTGTGTGTATTTGTCTGGCGGTAATGATGCAATTAATACGTTCCTGCCCTTGTCCGACTTCCATTACGACCAATACGCCAGTGTGAGAGGTAAACTCTCTGTTGCCAAAAATAGCATTATACCTATTGGGCTAAATACAACAGACAACCGAGGCAATACGGTACCTTTGGGTATGCATCCAAAGTTAGCTCGACTGGCTGAAATGTTCGATAACGGTGATGCCACTGTCGTTCTTAACAGTGGCGTCCTTGAGCAACCCATGACGAAACAGATGATTGAATCTGGTGAGGTTGCTTTGCCTGATCAGCTCTTTTCTCACAATTCGCAAAGCAACACCTTAATGCGCGGCGGCATGAACACGTTCGCAAACCTAGGCTGGGCAGGAAGAATGCTTGATGTAATTAGCTCCCACTCAGAGATTACGCCGCTGTACAGTGTTCATGGTGACTCCTTGTGGCTACGCTCCCTTGAACACCGACAAACCGTGCTTAAGAAAGACCGAGCCGTGCAGCTGAGCGCGATTGGCAATCCACTTTACAAAGAGGTCTATGACCAACTCTTGGCGACTTCTCCTAATAATCCATTCAGTGGCCACTTTAATCTAATGGTTGATGAGTCTATGACCATGAGTGGCGTGTTGGCTGAGCAACTGCACAATGTAGAGGATGCACCGCTGTTTTCCTCTACCACGCTCGGCAAGCAAATGCAGACGGTCTACAAATTAATTGCGAGCCAAAGCCACTTGAATCAACAGCAACAAGTGTTCTTCGTTAAACATACTGGTTATGACGTTCATGATTCGCAACTGTCGAAACACCCTGCATTATTAGGAGACTTGGCGACAAACCTGTTTGCCATGTATCGAGCAATCGATGCACTTGGAATGCGTGACAATGTCACTACATTTACCATGTCTGACTTTGGCCGCCGCATGACAAACAACGGTAACGGTACCGACCACGGTTGGGGCGGACATCAGTTTATTATGGGTGGCGCGGTTAACGGGTCGAAGCCAATTGGAACATGGCCTGAATTGGTATTAGATGGCGAAGATGATTACTCGAAAGGACGTTTGATTCCGAAAATCGGTACTGACCAAGTGGGTGCAACGCTAGCTCAATGGATGGGCATTACCGATGGCGCAGCGTTGGATTACGTGTTCCCCAATATCCGAAACTTCTCTTCATCAAATCTCGGTTTTATGTCGTAACGCCTTTATGTCTTAACACGTGTGACATAGGCACAAAAAAGGGAGCGTTAGGCTCCCTTTTGCTTGTTAGTTGTTTTGACCAGTTAGGCGCTAGCGCTAGTTATGCGTCTTCACCACGTGGGCGTTCATTACAAAGCTTAATTGCACGCTCTAGTAGCTCAAGTGCAGACTTGTCACTCTCAGGTAGCGCAGCGTCACTTTCAGCAATTGGCGTTACGCGGTCACCCCACTTCAACACAGCTGCACCCCATGTTAGACCAGCACCGAACGCTGCTAATAACATGTTGTCGCCTGGCTTAACACGACCTTGTTCTAGCGCTTCACACAATGCGATTGGCACCGTCGCTGCCGAAGTGTTGCCGTAGTTTTGGATGTTCACAAACGCTTTTTCATGTGGGATACCAGAAAGGTCACACAACGTTTGGATGATACGAATGTTTGCTTGGTGCGGGATTACCACGTCGATTTGATCTGTGGTTAGTTCTGAAGCTTTCAGAACTGTTTTCGCCGCTAGACCCATGCCTTTTACGGCGCGTTTGAAGATCTCTTGACCTACAAAGTTGAAGTCCCAGTAACCGTTGTCTTCCGCAAAGCGGTCCATGCATGTACCAAACTTAGGTACGGAAAGGATGTCGCGCCCTTTTGCATCACAACCAATTTGCGATTGCAGTAGACCTGTTTCTTGCTCTGTACGAGTCAGAACAACGGCCCCTGCACCATCGCCGAACAGTACAGCAGTATCGCGCATTGCCCAGTCGATGTAGAAAGAAAGACGCTCTGCACCAATAATGATTGCGTTTCTGTAGTTGCCCGATTGAATCAAACGTGTGCCTGTTTCTAGACCGTATACGAAGCCAGTGCATGCCGCGTTTAAATCGAATGCAGCAGCCGAGCGAATTCCAAGGTTTTGCTGAACCTTAGAAGCAATGTTTGGAATCAGAGAATCAGGAGAGCATGTCGCAACAATGATTAGGTCGATGTCACTCGCTTCTACACCTGCACGAGCCATCGCGTGTTGCGCGGCTACCGTTGCCATGTCAGACGTGTTTACGTGGCTGATGCGACGGTTTTCAATACCAGTACGGGTGCGAATCCATTCATCTGAAGTTTCAAGGAAAGTGCTAAGGTCATCGTTAGAGAGCGTGGCTGGTGGAAGACATTTTCCCCAACCGGTAATTTCAGCGTAGTAATTTGTCATCGCAGACCTATTTATTGTTGTATTTTAATGAAATTTCTTAGAACCTGTTCGGGTCCAAATACAGACTTGCCGTCTTATAATTCGGCAGGCTAAAAAATAAGTATACAAATTATGAGGCTGACTGGTAAGTCATGTTTTCATCAAGTTGTCATAAAGGAAGAAGTCATGTCATCGTTTAAAACTCGTTGCCCGTCTTGTGGCGGTTTAAATCGTGTCCCTAATGAGCGAGTTGCAGAAGCTGCAAGTTGCGGTAAATGCAAAAACGCCCTGTTTGATGGCGCACCGATAGAAGGCACTGTCGATAACTTCTCGGCGCTGCTAGAAAGTAACACACCAGTTGTGGTGGATTTTTGGGCACCATGGTGCAATCCATGTGTTGGTTTTGCGCCTGTTTTCTCGGATGTGGCACAAGAACAGACCGGAAACGCTCGTTTTGTCAAGATTGATACCGAAGCGCAACAGCAGCTTGCCGCTCAATTTGGTATTCGTAGCATCCCAACCATTATGGTTTTTAAGAATGGCCAGCGCGTGGATATGATCAACGGTGCACTACCGAAGACTCAATTCGATCAATGGTTAAATCAAGCACTTAGCAAATAATCCCTTGCGCCAGCCTCGCTTACAGGCTGGCGTTTTTATGCAGCATTTCCCCATAGAATTTCGATAAATTTCTTTTGTCGAAACGACTCAAATATATCGTTTTACTTGCCTATTAATTAGCCTCATATTCGCGCCGAATAACCCCTGATTTTTACTTAACTTATAGGCGCAAAACATTGGAAAACACAGCCATTCCTGCAGCATCACCACGAGTCACAGTTCCTGTCGTAGCACTGTCTCTTTATGCAGTGGCGTCAGGCTATTTGATGAGCTTGATCCCTCTTATGCTTGGTGAATACAACATCTCTGCTGATTACGCGAGTTGGTTGGCGAGTGTGTTCTATGGCGGTCTATTGATCGGCGCAATGTTCTTTGAACGTATTGTTCGCAACGTTGGTCACCGTAAAGCGTTCGTAGGTAGCTTAGCTGCATTCTCACTAACGATCATCGTACTGCCTATTATTCCTAACGGCATGGTATGGCTTTTCGCACGTTTTATCGCAGGTATTGCGGTCGCTGGCGTATTTGTCATTGTTGAATCATGGCTAATGTCTGGTGATGAAGCATCACGTGCTAAACGCTTGAGCCTGTACATGCTGTCACTATACGGTGGTTCTGCACTGGGTCAGGTTGGTATTGGTATCCTTGGTGTGAGCGGCGGTGTTCCTTTTATTGCCATCACAACACTGATCTTAATGGCGATGCTAGTGCTACTGTTCATCGATTGTGAACAACCAAACAGCCATGAATCAACTGCACTGTCGTTTAAACAGATTTCTAAACTAAGCCACGCTGCGATCATTGGTTGTGTTGTGTCTGGTCTTACTTTAGGTGCGATTTACGGTTTGATGCCTGTTGAGCTTGCAAACCGCAAAATCAGCCACCAAGACATTGGCACTCTAATGGCACTTGTGATCCTTGGCGGCATGCTGGTTCAACCTATGGTGACAACCTTAAACAAGTACATGGCGCGTACAGTGCTGATGGCGTTCTTCTGTATCCTTGGTATTTTCTCTATCGGTCTGACCTTCGTTTCTTCGTCAGCTGTAGTATTGGCAGCGGCATTGTTCTTATTGGGCATGGCAACATTCGCACTATACCCAATTGCGATTAACCTGGGTTGTGAAGGTTTGGACGAGCGTTTCATCGTGTCTGCAACGCAAGTCATGTTGTTCAGCTACAGCGTAGGCTCGGTAGCAGGCCCGGTGGTTGCTGATAAGTTCATGGGTCAAATGCACGGCTTGTTGGGCTACTTGTTCGCAGCATTGCTTGCTACTTGCATCTACATGCTAATCGCAGCGACCAAGTCAAAACATCAAATGGCAGCGGGTTTGTAATTCAAACCTCTCCAAAAAGACAAACAAAAACGAGGGTCAATGCCCTCGTTTTTTATTTCTGAATACTCTACTTTATCGATCATTAGGTGATCACTAGAAGTCAAAACGACTCATTGGCTTTGATTCTCCAGTATCCTCTTGCGATAGCGGGTTGGCGAAGTGCCGTAAAACTTTTTAAATCGATGAGTGAAGTTGTAAGGGTCACGATAGCCCAAACGATTGGCAATCATAGCGACTGACCAAGCCGGATACTGCAATAAGTCAGCGGCCTTGTGCATACGAAGCTCAATCAACTTGCTTCTCGGACTCATATTGAAAAGCTGTTTAGATAAACGGTTGAACTGCTCTTCACTGATAAAACACTGCTTGGCCATTTCGGCAATGGTCCACGGCAAGTGTAACTGACCTTCAACTTCGTTAAAGAGGGTTTGGACGCGCGACAGCGAAGTACTGATTGGGGTTTCAACACTTTTTACCAATCGTTGCACTTCACTAATCAACAACTGGCGAAACCCCGTTCGACCCCCAATTTCGTTATAGAGTAAGGTCATCAATGACCATACCTGCTCAGAGCCCCGAAACGGCACCACGGTTTGCCCCAAGTCAGAAAGGTGCTGCCAAGCCTCGGTATTTTGAGGCAGAAGCCAAACCATCTTCCAGAGTCCTTTACTTGGATTCATTTCAAATCGAAAACACGTATCTACGGGCAAAATAGTCAGCGTATAAGGTTCAATTTCTTTAACGAAATCCGGTGTAATCAAAACACCGCCACCTTCAATGGTAAACAGCAAGGTATGAACGCCCACTTTGTCTCGCTCGACATGGTAACCATCGCGCAGTTCAGCAAGCCCCGCCATAAAGATATCTGCTCGTTTCCATTCAGGGATTTCAGTTAGGGTCAGGAATCGTTCTTTACATGCGGGTGCTAAATGCACATCGTCGTGCCACTCTGTTTTGATGGCAAATTGTTCGATGACGGATTCGCACAGGTTTTGTGGTTTTTCGCACATGTATTTCTGTCCCTATTGGCTTTATATTCCTCACAAATTTCGAGGAGTAACTATGACGAACAACATTGGCATCAAAAAAAGCGACAACTCATTATCTAGCGGGCTACTGAAGCAGATCATCCGCTTGGGTTTCCCTGTCGCGATCCAGAGTGCGTTGGTGGCTATTCTCGCCTTGGCTGATGTTCTCATGGTTAGTGACTTTGGTAAAGAAGCAACCGCAGCTGTGGGAATTGCATCAAAATGGCATTTTGTCGCGATTATGATCATGGCGGGTTTGGCGTCTGCAAATGGTACGCTTGTGGCTCAATATTGGGGACGTGATGACGCAGTAAGTGCAAAAACCGTCACCGGGATTGCGATTCGATTTGGTTTAAAAGTCTTGATTCCTGTTACCCTGATAATCACTGTCGGTAGCGAACTGATCATGCGTCTACAAACCAACGATACGCAAGTCATCGAACTCGGCTCAACCTATCTTTGGTATGCGTTCCCTGTTCTGTTACTCACTCATATCATCATTGTTTTAGAAGCGAGCATGCGCTCTTCTGGTGACACCGTCACTCCTTTACTTATGGGCGCGGTGACGATTGTTCTCAATATCGCACTGAACTTCTGGCTCATCAAAGGTGGGTTCGGTGTACCAGCAATGGGTGTTGCGGGTGCGGCTTTAGCGACAACAATTTCTCGCCTGTTCCAAGTGCTGGCTATGGTTGGTTACATGCGTTGGCGTAAGCATTGGTTATTGGAAGTGAAAGAAGGTTCTGAGCGTCCTTCTTTGTGGCTTTCTTACCGCCGCTTGGCGCTACCAATGACCTTAGGTGCGCTACTTTGGGCTATTGGCACCATGGTGTATCAAATGATTTTTGGTCACATGGGCACGACAGAACTGGCGGTATTCAGCATGTTAGGCCCGTTTGAGTCACTGTGTTATTCCATCTTCTTTGGTATATCGGTCGCGTGTTCAGTGATGATTGGGCAGTCGTTAGGGCGTGATGCTTTTGAACAAGCTCAGAACATGGCCAGCTTCTTCATTAAAGCCGTGTTTGTGTTTGGTATTTCGATCGGTGCGTTGTTGCTACTAAACCGAGAATTAATCATTGCTGCTTTGAACTTAGACAACCCTGAGCTTTACCCACTTGCAGCACCTGCGGTGGTGATTTTATGCAGCGCGATTTGGCTTCGCATGCTTAACATGATCATCATCAACGGTATTATTCGTGCGGGTGGCGATAACGTCTTTTGCTTACGCATGGACTTTATCGCGATGTGGATGACAGGCCTACCTTTGTGTGCGGTTGCTGCGTTTGTATTAGGTTGGGAATTTAAATACGTTTATGCGCTCATGATCGCCGAAGAAGTGGTGAAACTAGCATTGTGTTACCGCAGATACACGCAAAAGTATTGGATTAAGAATTTAACGGTCGTGACAACTTCTTAATTCTTATATTGGCTAGGATTTCTTACCCTCGCGTTCTACACTCATTCGTTTGTGGCGATTCGACGCATTGGCTGCTGGTTTTTCAGGCACCTCGCGCTTTTCATGCATCAAGTGTCGAATTGCCAAGATTGGGTGTTTAAGCAACATTCTCGGCCCTGAATAACGCATCACTAAACGCATTTGTTCTTTAGGTTCTGGCTTGTAACAGTGAATCGGACATTTGTTGCAAGTCGGCTTGTCTTCTCCGTAAGGGCAACGATCAAGCCGCACTTCCGCGTACTCTAATAATTCACGACATTCCGCGCACAACTCACCTTTGGTGCCGTGGTGGTCTTTACAGTAAACCTCCACCATCGCTTTAACGGTTTTAAATTCTGTGGCGAGTTTGCCTAATAAAATGTCGCTCATTCTTTCCTCAATCTAAAGCAGCTTTGGCTCAGAGACCTTAACAATAAGGCACTAACCAAAAAGCTTTATTTACCGCTTATCGGGTCACAACTTCATGGTATAGAGTTGCAATGTACGGCCATTATCGTAAGTCTGCTCGACACGTTCAAACTGAAAACCCAATTTTTCTAGCAAACTTATACTACGATTATTGTCATTATTGGTGATAGCGACCAAGTTTTCTATTTTCATCTCGTCCCGAGCAAAATCGACCACAACACGCGCCGCTTCTTTTGCGTAACCTTTTCCATAAGCGCTAGGTAGATAACCGTAACCAATGTCAAACGCCGTTAGTGTGTCGCGTTTGACCAAACCACAAATGCCAATAGGTTGTTTATCATGATTGGTTTCTACCACCAGCAAACTGACGCCCTTGAGTTCTTGCATCCTTAACATGTTGTCTTGAATGTAACGTTTTGCTTCTTCTAAAGTGCGAATCTGCTTGTCACCGACGAAACGATAAAAGTCAGGCTGATTGTAGAGTTCTAAAATAAACGGCGCATCTTCTACACTAACAAGACGAAGTGTCAGGCGTTCTGTAATAAGTGTTTTCATAAGGGATCCATTAGGCTTGTAACTTGGTGGAAAAATCACTATCCTGCCCCGCTAAATTAAAGGACCAACACCATGAACCGCAAGAAGAAAATCAATTCGATCTTAAAAGCGAAGTTGAAAAAACAAAATGCAAAGCTTCATAAGAGCAACAAGCCTCGCTATATCTCAAAAGCAGAGCGCGCGAAGATGGAAGCTGAAGAAAAAGCAGCTGAGCAAACTTCGCAAGTGAGTGAAGAAGCTCAAACAACTGACGAAGCATAAAAGAAAAGCCGCATAACGCGGCTTTTTTATTTTAACCAAGGTTAACTTGGCATGTAAGTCGCCTGAAAATCTAACGCCTATCGTTTAAATTATCATCTAGGCCAAAAAGCGCTCAAAACCACTGAAAATCCTTGCACCAAAATGGACCGCTGTAACCTTAGCTGACGACGATTCAAACATTCCTTCAACACCCTTTCAAACCACTATTAACACTGACACGGCTCAGCGTGAGTTATTCCCAATTATTGGACATTGCTGTTTCTTATAAAACGGAATGTGAACAAGGCTAAGTATTTTTTCCTTCAATACCGAAACAATAGAAGTCCCTGTTTCTAATAAGGAAATTAAACATGTTGTATCTTGAGTTTCTATTTTTGCTCGTGATGCTGTATATCGGCTCACGGTATGGCGGCATTGGTCTTGGTGTCGTTTCTGGTATTGGTTTGGTCATTGAGGTTTTCATTTTCAAGATGCCTCCAACGTCTCCACCAGTGACCGTAATGCTGATCATCCTAGCGGTGGTCACTTGTGCCTCCATTCTTGAAGCCGCAGGTGGCTTAAAATACATGTTGCAGGTGGCAGAACGCGTATTACGTAAGAACCCTAAACGCGTCACTCTTATTGCGCCGTTCGTGACTTACTTTATGACCTTCCTACTTGGTACTGGTCACGCGGTTTACTCTATCATGCCAATCATTGGCGACGTTGCGCTTAAAAACGGCATTCGTCCTGAGCGTCCAATGGCAGCAGCATCGGTTGCTTCTCAAATCGCCATTACTGCGTCACCAATTTCAGCGGCTGTAGTTTACTACCTTGCACAATTGTCTGATATCCAACACGAGATCACCCTACTTTCTATTTTGCTAGTTACCGTGCCAGCAACCTTGTTTGGTACCTTGTTGATGTCTCTATACAGCCTAAAACGCGGTAAAGAGTTAGAAGACGATGAAGAGTATCAAGAGCGTCTGAAAGATCCGGTTTGGCGCGACAAGATCTTAAACACAACGGCAACCTCTTTGGATGAAGTACTGCCGTCTAGTGCTCGTAACTCTGTTCTGCTGTTCATCCTATCGATTCTTGTGATTGTCGTTATCGCGATGTGGCCAGAAGTCCGTACCATCGCTGAAGGCTCCAAGCCAATCAGTATGGCAGTTGTGATTCAAATGATGATGCTCTGCTTCGGCGGTATCATTTTGCTAGCGACTAAGACCGATCCTCGCGACGTACCAAATGGCGTTGTCTTTAAATCAGGTATGGTGGCAGCGATTGCTATCTTCGGTATTGCTTGGATGTCAGATACTTACTTCCAATACGCAATGCCTCAGTTTAAGTCAGGCATCGTAGAGATGGTAACCAACTACCCTTGGACATTCGCACTAGCACTATTCATTGTGTCTGTTGTGGTGAACTCTCAAGCAGCGACAGCTCGCATGATGTTACCGGTCGGTTTAGGTCTAGGTTTAGAGCCAGCACTGCTTATCGGTCTGATGCCAGCGGTTTACGGCTACTTCTTTATTCCAAACTACCCTTCAGATATCGCGACTGTGAACTTCGATACCTCAGGTACTACTAAGATTGGCAAGTGGTACTTCAACCACTCATTCATGTCTGTGGGTTTAATCGGCGTGATTGGTGCGTGTTGTTTGGGTTACTTGCTAGGGCAAATGATCATTCCGTCATAACCTATTCATTAGACAGAATATGGGGCGAGTCATTGTACGTTTGCGTACAGCCTGAAGTGACTCGCCCTTTCTTCTTTCTCGAAGCTATACCGTGAGGAGATATTAAAGAAGAAAGTCCTCATCGACAGCAACAAAGTTGTCCGCGCAATCAATCAAGGTTTGGGAAGTTAACTTTGGTACGCCATACACTGTGACTTTCTTGTTAAAGCGTTGCTGAATGCGTTCCACCAACAGACTGAAATCACCATCGCCAGACACCAAAATCACTTCATCCACTTCAGGGGCAATTTCAATCGCATCTAGCGTGATACCCACATCCCAGTCACCTTTAGCACTGCCGTCACGGCGTTGAATGTAAGGCTTGAGCATCACCTCAAAGCCAACACCACGCAAAATATGGTGGAACTGGCGTTGCTTAGGATCGTTACTCGCAATTGCATAAGCTCGTGCACTCACCACTTCTTTTCCTTGTGTCGCGACATACCAAAACTGGTTGTAATCAAAATTGCTGCGGTACGCTTCACGACAGGTGTAGTACACGTTTTGTACATCGACTAAGATTGAGATCTTTTGTTTGCTTTCAGAATTCATCTATTTAATACGCTTTATTTGTTTGTCGCATACCCTATGCCACTTTGCACCAAAGCACAATGAGCTAATTCCACTAAACTTACCGTATAACTTGGTATTCGCGTTACTAGGAGTGAAGCCATGAGTAAGACAATCATTGCCCTGTTGCTTTCATGCCTCATATCGAGCCCGGTATTTGGCTATCCAGCGCATGCCCAATACTGGCCGCATCGTAGCGTGTTGTATTTTGCGCCTGCTAATGACGACCACGTTAAACAGTTTTTGCTTGAGGCCCTCATGAATGAATGTGAATTGGAAGATCGCGACGTGATCACTTTAGTGATTGCTGAGGACGGTTTTACTGAGCCTTCATGGCTAAAAGAGGAGTTCGACTTAAAAATGCTGGCTGCTCTCTACGAAGTCAAAGCAGGTCAACACACTGCGATTCTTTTGGGTAAAGATGGCGAAGAGAAACACCGCTGGGGAGCGAAGACCGATTGGCAATTCATCAACAACCTTATCGATGAAATGCCAATGCGGAAAAGAGAGATGCAACAGAAACGCAATCCTTGCGCGATTTAGTATTAAACGAAAAGGCCGTTGTTATCGTCCAAACCATTCCAGTTTGTTGTGCAGCTGGGTCACACTACCCACCACAATCAGTGCAGGACTCACTGCTTGCTCTGCCATGCTAGAAAGTTCGTTCAACTTACCTTGGAACACTCGCTGTTCTGGGCGCGTGCCATTCTCAATGATTGCGCATGACATTTCTGGGTCTAATCCGTGCGTGATAAGCTTATCCATGATATGACCGCTTTGCTTCAAACCCATATAGAACACAAGCGTGTTGTGTGACTGCGCTAGCGAGTGCCATTCAATCTCACGCCCATCTTTTTGTACATGACCAGTGATAAACTGAACGCTTTGAGCATGATCGCGGTGCGTTAATGGAATACCGGCGTAGGCAGTAGCACCCGCTGCCGCTGTGATACCTGGAACTACTTCGTATTTGATGCCAAATTCCGCTAATTCTTCTAGCTCTTCACCACCACGACCAAAGATAAATGAATCGCCGCCCTTCAGACGTACAACACGCTTACCTTCTTGTGCTTTCTGCACCAAGATTTGGTTGATTTGATCTTGAGGCACACAGTGAAAGTCCAATTTTTTGCCTACGTAGATCATCTCTGCTGATGCGTGAGCCAATTCAAGAATGTCTTTCGACACCAATCGGTCGTACACCACAACTTCAGCCGCTTGAATGGCTTTTAAGCCTTTTACGGTGAGCAAATCAGGATCACCTGGACCTGCACCAACAAGAGAAACAAAGCCGCTGTTTAAAGATGAGTGAGCAGTAGTCATATCAACGCCTATCGAAAAATTTAGATATAAAGAGAGACTCTTGGCAAAGAAGCGCTTTTTATAGCCAAATAGCTTATTCGTAGATGGGAACGAGATTCCCTACTCTGTCGTTCCTCCATCTAGGGAATGACAGGCTTATCGCTTTGCTTGTCATCGCATTAGATGAGCAGTCTTTGTTGAATTGCTCCTATATGAGTCATTCCCGAAAGCGACGAAGGAGCGTAGTCGGGAATCTCTCGGTTCAAGTCCAAAGAGAGTCCCGACTCGTTCATTACCTAATATTGGTAATAAACCTCGATTACTTAGCCATTGCAGGTTGTGCTTTTACTTCTTCTTCTGCATTGATAGAAGGCGCAGTTTTTGCGTGAGTTAGGTACAGTGGAATACAAGTCATTATTAGACCACCAACAATGTTACCTAGGATGGTTGGGATAAGGTTGAAGTTCAACCAAGTCGCGATACCAAAATCCGCACCTAGAATCATACCTAGTGGGAATAGGAACATGTTTACTACCGTGTGCTCAAATACTAGTGCAAAGAAGATGAAAATTGGGAACCACATCATTGCTACGCGACCAGACACTGAACGTGCAGTCATGTTGCCGATAACGCCTAGACACACCATTAGGTTACAGAAGATGCCGCGTACGAAACACGTAATCCATCCGTCCATACCCATGTTTTCAAAACCAAGGCTACGTGCGGTAGAAACAGCGATGAATTTCTTCGCTACTGCGTTCAGTTCTAGAGAGAAGTTGCCTGTTAGTGAGATAGCCACTAGGTAAGCAACGAGTAGAGAACCGATAAGGTTACCCAAGCCCACTAGACCCCAACAACGGAAGATACGACCCCAAGTGATACCAGGACGGTTTGCAAACTTAGCCAGAGGCGCTAGACCAAAAACACCGGTCACTAGGTCGTAACCCATCACACTTAGAATCACGAAACCAACTGGGAAAACAAGCGCACCCACGATGCCAATACCGGTTTGAACCATAGTGGTAATAGCAACAACAACCGCTAGCGATAGGATGATACCCGCCATAGTACCGCGAAGTAACAAATCGCGAGTACTGGTGTTGGTTTTCGCTTCACCCACGTTGATCATGGTTTGAACGAATTCTGCAGGCTTATAATCAGTAGACATGAATGTGTCCTTATTCAAAAGTGAAAGTTAAAAATTAAAGATTGAATAGAGAAAGGCTTGCCGCTGAGTAACACCTAGCTTCCCTGTCCCCGCAGATGAACCACGGAAAGCCTTTACCTATTAAATCTAGATTTGGGTTCATTCCCTCCCCCTTAGAGGAGGGAATGGAAACCAAGCTTATGCAGAAATTTCTACTTCGCCGTTGGTTACGCGCGTTTTGTACGCTTTCACGCTAAAACGCTCGTCTTCCATGCACGCACCTGTAGTCAGGTTAAAGCGCTGCTTTTTAAGTGGGCTTGCAACCCAAAGCTCGCCTTGGTGCTCACAGATCAAACCGCGAGAAAGCACGTTTGATTGGAAGAACGGGTCTGTGTTGCTGATCGCCAGCACTTCTTCTGCTTGTGTTGGGCGGAATACCGCAACTTGCTGACCATCAACCAGTGCACAAACACCCGTGCCCGGTACGATGTCGCTGATTTGGCAAATCTTTTCAAATGACATAATCAACCTTCCCTTATGCTTCAGTGATCGCTACGTGTAGGATGTCGCCTTTCGCTTCAGGGTGTTTTTCCGTGAAGGTTGCTGGGCGGTGCTGTTCACGCTCTTGTACAAACACAACGTTGTCATCGCGCTTGTCAGAGTTGATGAAGTGCGCGAAACGAGTCAGTTGTGATTCGTCGTTGATGGTCGCAGTCCACTCACACTCGTACTCGTCTACAAGCTTCGCTACGTCAGCTTCTAGTTGAGCGTTGATGCCAAGTTTGTCGTTAACAATCACTTCGCGTAGGTAGTCAACGCCGCCTTCCATGTTTTCCATCCAAACTGATGTACGTTGTAGTGGCGCAGCAGTACGGATGTAGAACATCATGAAGCGGTCGATGTACTTAATCAGCGTTTCTTTATCTAGGTCACTTGCAAGTAGGTCTGCGTGACGAGGTTTCATACCGCCGTTACCACATACGTACATGTTCCAACCTGCGTCAGTCGCGATAATGCCAAGGTCTTTACCTTGTGCTTCCGCACATTCACGAGTACAGCCAGAAACACCGAACTTCATCTTATGAGGTGTACGAATGCCTTTGTAACGGTTCTCGATGTAAGAACCTAGACCAACAGAATCTTGAACACCGTAACGACACCAAGTAGAGCCCACACATGTCTTCGCCATACGAAGTGCTTTTGCGTACGCTTGACCAGTTTCGAAACCAGCGTCGATAAGCTTGCGCCAGATCTCTGGAAGATCGTCTTTTTGAGCACCAAACAGACCAATACGTTGAGCACCGGTTACTTTGGTGTATAGGTTGTATTCTGCAGCAACGTTCGCTAGCGCACCCAGTGCTTGAGGTGTTACTTCACCACCCGCCATACGTGGGATAACAGAGTAAGTACCGTCTTTTTGGATGTTACCTAGGAAGTTATCGTTCGTGTCGTGCAGCTTAACCAGTTGTGGCTTAAGAATGTGCTCACCCCAGCAAGAAGCCAAGATAGAGCCAGCCAGTGGTTTACAAACTTCACAGCCGTAACCTTTGCCGTATTTCTCTAGAAGCTCATCAAACGTTTTGATCTCTTCAATGCGGATTAGGTGGAACAACTCTTGGCGTGAGTATGCAAAGTGCTCACACACGTCGTTCTTCACTTCGATACCCGATTTAGCAAGCTCTGCGTTTAGGACAGAAGTGACTAGAGGAATACAACCACCACAGCCAGTACCTGCACCAGTCACTGCTTTGATGTCACCCAATGTGTGGTGACCATCAGCAACCGCTTGAGCGATCTTGCCTTTGGTTACGTCGAAACAAGAACAGATTACTGCGCTTTCTGGTAGAGCGTCTGCACCTAGTGCTGGTTTCTCAGCGCCTGCGTGTGCAGGAAGGATCAACGCATCTGGGTGTTCTGGTAGGTCGATTTCGTTCAACATAAGTTGAAGCAGGTCGCCGTAGTCAGACGTATCGCCAACCATAACCGCGCCAAGCAGTTTCTTGTTGTCTTCAGAAACGATAAGACGTTTGTAAACTTCTTGCTCTTCGTTTTGGTAAACGTAACTCTTACAGCCTTCAGTACGACCGTTCGCGTCACCAATTGAACCTACTTTCACGCCAAGAAGCTTCAGCTTCGCAGACATGTCAGCGCCTTCGAATTTGCTTTCTGTGTTACCTAGTAGGTGATCAACAGCAACTGTCGCCATCTTGTAACCAGGAGCAACAAGGCCGTAGAACATTTCGTTCCAAGACGCACACTCACCAATCGCGTAGATGTTCTCATCAGAAGTCTGACAATGGTCGTTGATAGCAACACCGCCACGAGGTGCCACTTCTAACTCCATTTGGCGTGCTAGTTTGTCTTGTGGACGAATACCTGCAGAGAATACGATGAAATCTGTTTCTAGCTCTGAACCGTCAGCAAAACGCATAACGTTGCGTGCGTTTGTGCCTTCTGCCGCAATCTCAAGCGTGTTTTTGCTCGTGTGAACGTTTACACCCATACGCTCGATCTTTTGACGAAGTTGGTTACCACCAGCAAGGTCAAGTTGCTCAGCCATTAGCTTTGGTGCGAACTCAACAACGTGCGTTTCTACACCCAGAGCTTTCAATGCGCCCGCAGCTTCAAGACCTAGCAGACCACCACCGACAACAACGCCTGATTTGCTCTTCTTCGCACACGCTTCGATCGCTTTAAGATCTTCGATAGTACGGTAAACAAAACAGTCTTTGCTTTCGTGACCTTTGATAGGTGGAACAAATGGGAATGAGCCAGTAGCAAGAATCAGCTTGTCGTATTGAACTTCGCGACCAGTGCTTGAGTAAACAATGCGGTTTTCACGGTTGATGTTAATCGCGCGTTCGCCGATCAGCATGTTAATACCGTGTTTCTCGTAGAAGCCTTCTTTCACTAAAGAAAGTTCATCTGCAGTATGGTGAGAAAAGTAAGAGGAAAGGTGCACACGGTCGTATGCGACACGAGGTTCTTCACAGAAAACCGTAATGTCCATATTAGACATATCAGCTTTCTCGACTAAGTCTTCAATGTAACGGTGGCCTACCATGCCGTTACCGATGACTACTAGCTTCAACTTGCTCATTGTACTTCCTAAGGGTTAGGTTCTTATCACTGAGCGCATTGTTAATTGTGAAAGAAAATCAATACATGATGTAAATCAATTACGGAATTAAACTACCCTAAAGGGGTAGGAGCAGTTTTTAAGCAGCGTTTAAACCTTTGCTTTCGTAATTTAAACAAAATTCATGTAATCCAGCCGAAATGAACTCAACATATTTGTCACATTTCTTCATAACAAAGAAAAAGCAAGCGACTAACCGCTTGCTTTTTAATCACATTTAAGTGGATTTTATAGGGTCGAGTTAAATAATGCCGCGTGATGTCCCTACTCTGCGCCCTTCTTCCATCTCCCATTGAATGCCGTATTTGTCTATCCAGTAGAAAAACGAGATTGGGAAGCCATTCAATTTTTCTGGGTGGTAACTTTTGGATTCATCAATCATAGTGACCCCCTCTTGCTGTTTTAAGTATCGAAATACCTCACCACAGTTGGAAACTTCGAGTGCTATATGTCGAGGACCACCAAGATCATAGGTTCTTGGTTGAGGCGGTATAGCCGTCGCACCAACAGGCGAATGGTATTTCATCAGCTCAAGATAAACCGACGCATACGGGTGCTTTACAAATAACACATCAACAACGACATCTTGCCCACCTAACCCTGCATCTTGATTAAATTCCTCCATGCTCACACCGCGGTAATCCATCTTTTGACCTTGAGCATCGACTGCATGCTCAAATCCAAGCACGCGCTGATAGTAGTCCGCTGCCAAATCAACATCATCAACAATGACATTGATATGAGATAAGCCAAGCACGAAAGCACCAATATCACGTTCTGCAAGACGCTTGAGCATTTCTGGTTCTGCATCCGGTGACACTTCGACCACATATTCGAGCTCTCGCCCCTGCTCTATCGATTCGTTACAGATCAGATATGCTTTCTCTTCGTGTTTCTCTGTATCACTCTCAGCGAGCTCTACCTTTGATTTCCAATAGCGGGAAATAAACCATTCAGGATTCACAACGTAAGCGGCAGCCACCATATCAAAGGGAATAAAGCCATCTTTCGCACCAAAGATCACCTCCCACTCAGCGCACCATGCAATGGAATGGGACTCTAAGAAATGGCTAAGACTGCTCCCGTGGCTCATTTTATGAAGCTCTTTAAAGTTAATCCAAACTTGCGCGCAAGCTTCAAATGGGACAAGTGTTACTAGGATATCGCTATCGAGCAGTACTTGAAAAGCCGCTTGATCGACTTCAAAGTTTAAATCTCGAAATGGTCTCGGTTGGCGTTTGCTGGCAACAAAGTGCTGCTCTGTACTGCGTCTACCCGCGACACACACTACTTTTTCGACATTCTTAGCTTGCTCTGGAAAGTGACGAATGAGCAAAGCAATGTTGGTCAGTGCGCCAATTGCAAGAATGGTTAAGGGTTCTTGTTCTAGTTGAGTGGCGAGATCGTTGACGGCTGGGGGAATATCTTTCGTAGAGTCTAAGTAATGTGCACTCCCTTGCGACACTTCGAGGTAAGTCGGTCCAAACTTCTTAATGAAAGTGCTCGCAATGCTGGTGGTCACTTCAATGTCATCACAATTGCCGAGTGTCGAGCTTACTCCGACGATGTCGACTTCTTGGCTTCTTAGTAGTAAACCTAACGCGTATCCATCATCGACATCACAAAGTTTAAAGCCATCGTGATGTCCGATCGTGATATCTGTGTCGACCCAGACTCGTGTTTGTGAGCGACAGTTATGCTTATCCTCTCCGATGTTATGCATCGAGACTCCTTTCTCTTCTTTTGGTCTTAAATGGCCGGACGGCCGAATTAAATGGAATGAAACTAAAAACTACAGGCTGATAGGCTCTGCCATAATGACAACGTTTCGGCCTTTATCTTTTGCTGTGTACAAGTTCTTATCTGCAACTTCAAAGGCTTGCTCTAACGCTTTTTCACAGGCTTCTAAATCAAGGTGTGGCGTTACTTTTGTAAGTGGAACCGCACCCATTGAAATCGTCACAACTTCAGATGGCAGGTTTTTGATATGTGGGATGGCAAGTGTTTCGACTGCTCGTCTCAGGTGCTCAACTTTGGAGTTCAACACGTCTAAAGTGTTACCGTAGACAAGCAAAGCAAACTCCTCTCCGCCTAGGCGAAACGAAGGTTGATCTTTACCTAGCTGAGAACGAAAGACTTCAGCGACATCACACAAGGCGTTGTCCCCTTCCGTGTGTCCATAGGTATCGTTAAACTTTTTGAAGTTATCGATATCGCACAACACAAAGCAGGCATAATTCATATGGCTAAGGGTTTCATTCACGAATACTGGGGCACTGCGCTTGTACAAATAACGTGAGCCAATCCCTGTTAAGGTATCCGTATCCGTTTGCTGGCGAAGTACCCTCAATTGGTTTTTGATTTTGGTAATTAAACTTGAATAGGAACGTGCGAGTTCACCAATTTCATCTGAACGTGTTATTTCTGGGATATGTGATTGGTCAATCTTTTCGATGTCTTTCTTCATTGATTGAGAAAGACGCTTAAGCGGACTCACTATCCATATTGTGACCATATAAATCAACACCATAGAAATCAGTGTCGCCGTTAACGCCTCACTAAGCAGCTCTTTTATCAAGTGACCTTTAATGTTGTCCAATGCGCTCGCATCTAACACAGCCCAGATGTACCCACCATTGATATTTCTTAAAGGTATGCAGACATGCAATACAGAAAGAGTTGAATCGTAATAAAAATCTGATTGCTGCAAAGCACTTTTATTCCAAGGAAGTTCTGTCTCCCGGTTTAACGTTTGACTGGCCGAGAGTGACGCTAAATCCACATTGGTTTTGTTTATTAGGTATTGAAGTTTATTGCGTTTGATCTCCTCCGTATCTGGCGTCATCGACAACATTTTCACCAGATTGGCCTTTTGGTTTTTTAAGACCTTAACTTCTTGATCACTGACATCAATTCGCCACACTTGGTTCGATTCAGACAAATAGCGCACTGCCACATTTTGAGTTTTGTAATCTGAAACCCCCGATATCTCGATAAACAGAAGATCATCGATCGCTCTGAGGTTTTCTTTCGTCGATGGCATCATCAGGTTGGCGTAGTTGCGACCAGCTATCGAGCCAGACAAAAACGTTACTTGAGAAGACAAATGGGTTTTCGCCATGGTCGCGGCATGCTCAATACGCATGTTCCATTCACTTTGGAAACGCGTAAATGATAAACCTAAGATAATGGAAAGAACCAATACCAGATGCGAAACAAACAGCATCTGGTTAATCGTCAACCAGCCGAAAACTCGATTACTCACAATAAACTACTGCTTATCTTTATAAACGCCCAAAACTGGCTCAGCACACGTACCATTAATACAAATGTCTTGATACGTAGTGTGGCAACTTTGGCAAAATGAAGGCTCTAATGAGGGATGTGTGTGGCTAATATCTTTTCCCTGACGATCGTAACTTCCATAAATCGCCATACCACCGATGTGTTCTGTCACCCAAACAATGCCATCGACCTCGGAAATCGCTACAGCGGTAGGACCATCTGTGTATGGACCATGGGTTTTGTACTGTTCAATCTTTTTCGGATTCACACGGATCGTAAGCGGTGATCCTTGTCCATTATTAATCCAACTGTAAGCTCGAACGGATTCTTGAATAAACAGTGAAGTGTCTGGAGGCAGAATCGTGTCTGCAGGTAGGTTTTGTGACTCTTTAACAACTGGCCATTCCTGCCACCCTTCCGGATAGCTAGCCATAGATGCGGCAAAAGCAGTAAATGACGTAGCGCCCAACAATAAGGCTACGAATCGCCTGCTAAAATGATATAACACGTGTACTTCTCCCTAAAACAAAATGGGCTCATCCTGAGCTAAAATCAAAATGTTATATATTAACAAAACATTATATATGATGTTATCAATTAGGCCCTAGCAATGCACTCAGTTTATAATTAACAACGTTCTGTTAATAGAGTTGAATGTGCATTTTGGGAACTAACGAGAGTGATGAGAAGTGTAAAATGAGGCTTATGTCTAGTTTACGTCAGTAAATAGCGATGAAATGCAATTATTTATGAAATTTGAAGAAGTTAGTTTTGCTGAAATTCTTGAATGGTCAGAGGTCTGAATTGAAGCTACGGGTTTGATTTAAGAAGAAAGATATTTGGGTTAAGAGGAAAGATAATGGAGGCGCCTCCCGGAATCGAACCGAGGTCCACGGATTTGCAATCCGCTGCATAGCCACTCTGCCAAGGCGCCATTTTGTTGCTTCTAAGGTGAAACATTGAGGTTTTCGTAAGGGATTGCCCTTTCGATGGTCGTTGTGAAAGATTCTATTTAAACTTGCCAGAAGCTAACTCAGCTTCAAATCATTTAAATAATCACACCAACCTAATCGCACATTCGATAATGATATGCGATGGTACTCACTCTATCGAATGGAGGCGCCTCCCGGAGTCGAACCGAGGTCCACGGATTTGCAATCCGCTGCATAGCCACTCTGCCAAGGCGCCTTACCGATTTTTTGTTCTCGATGAAGTAAGTCGTTCTTACTTCTATAAGTAGATGGTGCCCCGGGCCGGAATTGATGGTCCGACACTCGGCCGGTCAACTCGACGGCGGGATATTAAATTCACCCACTCAATTTTCGGATGGTGCCCCGGGCCGGACTTGAACCGGCACAACGCGAACGTCGAGGGATTTTAAATCCCTTGTGTCTACCAATT
>NZ_JATABF010000011.1:0-114501 GCF_036533715.1 Vibrio sp. M260121
GCCAAATTAGGTGGTTGGAAAGATACCAAGAGGACGGGCAGAGCTTCAATAAAGGCACTTTGGGAAGGATGGTTTAAACTGCAAACCATCCTTGAAGGCTACGAGCTCGCAATGTCTCTTGATCACTAGACTTGTGATCAAGAGACAGCACGTGAGGGGCGTTTGCTTTCTTTCATGATCCGGTTCTTCTAAAGCTAGTCGTTTGCTATGACTATAGATTTTCTAGGATTGATGCCGATGAGCCTATTCGCGCATCAATCAAGTCAGTTATCAGCTAGTCATATTCAAGCTAACCACTTAGCGAACAATCAGACCCAGCAGGATACCAACAGCGCCGAAGTCTGCGTCACTAAAGGTCGTGTTAGCAAAGCCTAAGTCACCCAGTACCGGCATTAGGAATACTGGTAGGAAGGTAATCAGTAGACCTTGTGCAAAAGCACCCAAGATTGCACCGCGACGACCACCTGTAGCGTTACCAAATACACCTGCAGCAGCACCCACAAAGAAGTGTGGAACAACACCAGGAATAATCACAGTAAGCCCCATCACGTAAAGTAGGAACATGCCCAAAAGACCCGCCGCAAAGCTCGATAGGAAGCCAACCAATACTGCGTTTGGTGCGTATGGGAATACAACCGGACAATCAAGCGCAGGTTTTGCGTTTGGTACTAGTTTGTCTGAGATACCTTTAAACGCTGGAACGATTTCTGCGATAACCATACGTACACCTTGAAGGATAACGTACACACCACCGGCAAATGTGATGGATTGCATCAGCGCGAACATGAACCAGTGCTTACCACCGCTAACTTCGCGTACAAAGTCACCGCCAGCGAAGATACACGTCACCATAAAGATGATGCCCATGGTGAACGAGATTGCCACTGGCGTATCACGCAGGAACAACAAGCTCTTGGGTACGTTCATCTCTTCAGTAGAGTGTTCTTTGTTACCGAACTTGCTGCCAATAAAACCAGCTAGCACGTAAGAAAGGGTAGAGAAGTGACCAATCGCAACGTCGTCAGAACCTGTTACTTGCTTCATGTACTTGTGAGCAATCGCAGGGAAGAACACCATCACAGAGCCCACAACTAGAGAGCCAAGCGCGATCAGTGGAACACCTTTCATGCCGCTAGAAGCAAGGATTGCCGCTACCATCATCGACATAAATAGCGTGTGGTGACCTGTTAGGAAGATGAATTTCCATGGCGTGAAGCGAGCGATCAAGATGTTCACTAGCATACCGAAGAACATGATCATCGCCATCTCTTTACCAAACGCTTCTTGCGCGATAGAGACGATAGCTTCGTTGTTTGGAACCACGCCAGTGATGCCGAACGCGTGTTGGAAAATCGTCGCGAAGTCACCCAGAGAAGTTACAACTAGACCTGCACCCGCGCCAAGCACGATGAAACCTAGAATGGTTTTTACCGTGCCTTTAATACACTCGGTGACCGGTTTTTTCTGGGCAATTAAGCCGATTAGGGCGATGAGACCTACCAGAACCGCCGGCTCTGATAGGACATCGTTCATTAAGAAACTGAAGAATTCCATAACGCCACCTTATAGAGCGCCAAGCTCTTGAAGTGCCACAGATAGACGCTCTTTCATTGCCACTTTATCGACCATGTTATCAAGCGCAACGATGCGTGGTTCAACGCCAAGTGCGTTCAACTGTTCAACGATGTCGTTAGTACCGATGAAGATGTCACAATCCGTACCTTTTGCAGAGCCTAGATCGATATGATCCACTTCTGCGTTTACATTCAATTCTTTCACGATGCCTTTGATGCTCATTTCCATCATTAGGCTAGTACCAAGACCGTGACCGCAAACAACCATAATTTTCATAATTCAGACCTTTTCTTTTTATAGGGGTGTATGCCCATTTTGAAGGGCACATCAGGAGTTAGTATTTTTCGATGATCGCGAGAACATCTTGTGTGTTTTGAGCGGTGCAGATGGCTTCTACATGCTCTTCATTCATAAACAACTCAGCCAGTTTAGAAATCGCATCCACGTGTGAGTTACTGTCTGTCGCGGCTAGCGTAACCAGCATTTTTACTGGATCGTTACCTTCAGAATCGAAGTTCACGCCGTTTTGAATCACCGTGATAGCAAGAGACAAACGGTTAACGCCATCTTCAGGACGAGCGTGTGGCATTGCCATGCCAGGACCTACCACGTAGTAAGGACCGAGCTCTTCGTGTGAGCGGTAAATAGCGTCCACGTAGCTTGGCTCAATCGCACCATTTTCAATCAGTGCTTCACAGGATTTGCTCACCGCATCTTTCCAGTCAGTAGCATCAGAATGGATGCGAATCACATCAGAGGTAATCAGTTCACGTAGCATTGGATCTTTCCGGTTTGTTGTTTTGTTGATGGGTACTTTATCGATCAATTTGTCAGAAAAATCTGAGGATGATCACAAATGGTAGCGCTATCTGATAGCGCTATCATAAATTGTGATAGCGCTACCATTTTTATCAGTCATCCGAGTTTCATATGCTTGTGATCGACTTCTAATGCGCTAATATCAAAACCACTAAAACGCTGTGGTAAGATGTCGCGGCAGAAAATAGAGAACACTAAATAAGAACAATGAGCGAACCTCGCAAACGAAGAAGTACTGGCAATGTCACCTTGGCGGACGTCGCTAAAAAAGCCGGCGTAGGCACCATGACGGTGTCGAGAGCATTACGAACGCCCGAGCTAGTATCTGACAAGCTGAGAGAAAAGATTCAACAAGTGGTTGATGAGCTCGGCTATATCCCGAATAAAGCGGCAGGGGCTTTGGCGTCTGCTGAAAGTTACTCCATCGCTCTTATCATTCCTTCCCTGTTTGAAAAAGCGTGCGCGCTTTTCTTACCGAGCTTTCAACAAGCGTTGAACAAAGCGGGTTATCAGTTGCTGCTTGGTTACAGTGACTACTCGGTAGAGCAAGAAGAGAAACTGCTTTCGACATTTCTTGAGAGCCGTCCAGCCGGAGTGGTGCTGTTTGGTAATGAACACAGCCAACGTACTAATCAGCTTTTGGAAGCCTCGAACACACCAGTATTGGAAATTGCTGAGCTAAGTTCGAAAGCCAGTTATCTCAATATCGGCGTTGACCATTTTGAGGTAGGTAAAGCCTGTACTAAGCATGTGATTGAGCAAGGCTTCAAGAACGTGGGCTTCATTGGTGCGCGCGGCGATCACTCCACTTTGCAACGTAAGCTACACGGCTGGCAAAGCGCGATGATTGAGAACTACCTTGCGCCGGACCATTTCTTAACCACGCACGAAGCGCCATCTTCACAATTAGGTGCGGAAGGATTGGCAAAACTATTGCTGCGCGATTCAAGTTTGAATGCTCTGGTATGTAGCCATGAAGAGATTGCGATTGGCGCATTGTTTGAGTGTCACCGCCGAGTGCTGAAAGTCCCGACCGACATTGCGATTATCTGTTTGGAAGGCTCTTCCATGGGTGAGCACGCCTACCCAAGTTTGACCTGTGCGGAATTCGATTACGAACGTATGGGGACGAAAGCCGCAGATAAGTTACTGCAAGCCATTAAAGGTGAGCCTGTAGAGCATGCAACGGACATGGGCTTTAAGCTAAAACGCCGAGCGAGTACTGCGATCAACTAATTTGATTTGGTTAGCGACAAAACGCGATACAAAAAACCTCTCGATGCTGAGAGGTTTTTTTATGCGTGAGAATCGTGATTCTAGACTAAGGACGCTCACCTGCTGCTAGGCGACGTTCGATATCTGCAACCACTTCAGGGAAGTCAGCAATGGTATCGATGAGGTAATGCGGCGAGCTCTTGATCAATTTTGCACGCGCTTTTTCACGAGCGGCATTAAGTGTTGCTTCGTCCGCGGCTTGGTATTCTTCAAACGTTAGACCCGCTTCGTTACCAGAAAGCAGCAAACCAACGGTCCACATACCGGCGTTGTGACCTTCATCGATGCCCGGTGCGGCGTCATCCACTTTGATACACGCATTAACGTCGGTTACATTCAGCTCAATCACGTTCTTCAATGCCATAAATGGTGCAGGGCGACCACCTTGTGGCAGGTCATCCGTTGCTACCACGTAATCCGGTTTGTAGCCGTAATCCGCAGCCACCGGAATCAATACGTCCATCACTTCGCGAGGGTAACCAGAACAAGAACCGATCTTGATGCCTTTGTCTTTCAGACCGTTCACAACTTCAATCGCATTGAGAATTGGCTCTGCGTGGTCTGCCACTTTTGCTTTTTGCAGAGGCATAAATGCTGCATAGATAGCGTCGATGTCTTCGCTGGTCATTGAGCGACCAAACTTCTCATTCCAACGCTTATCAACCGCAGGAATACGACCCACAGCTTGGATGTGATCCCACTTACCAAGCCCCATTGGTTCGCGCGCTTCTTCAAGGTCGATTTCGAAATCAAAACCTTGTTTGAACGCTTCCACAAAGATGCTGGTTGGCGCGAAAGAGCCAAAATCGACGATAGTGCCAGCCCAGTCAAAGATCACTGCTTGAATTGGTGAGTTGCTCATATTCAATCCTTTTTCTTGCTTGCCCGAGCGCTGCCTACACATTGGAACCGCGCTCTGAATAAATTGGTTTTTGTTGAGGTTAGAAGTAGTTAAAGTCTTTGCATACTTTGGCGATGGCTTCTTCGAATATCGCCAACGCTTCGGTTAGTTGTTCGCGAGTAATGATCAGCGGTGGGCTGAGCTGAATCACGTTACCTTGCGATACCTTGAAGCTCACTCCGTTGTTGAGGCATTGGTACAGCACAGCTTCCGCTTCGTCATACGCGCGTGCTTTGCTTTCGTGGTCAGTGACCAACTCAATGCCCCACAACATGCCGATGCCACGAACATCGCCAATCACAGGGTACTTGGCTTTCAAATCTAGCAGTTTTTCACGCATGAACTGGCTGTCGGCTTTGGCTTTATCTAGCAAGCCGTCTTGCTCAATGGCTTCCATGGTTGCCAGTGCTGCAGCACAACCGATAGGGCTTTTCTCATGAGTGTAGTGACCCATGGAGATTTGCTCGGCGGTGTTGTATTTGTCTTTGGTTACCATGGCTGCGATAGGCACTAAGCCACCACCCAAACCTTTACCAATGCAGAGCATATCTGGCTCGATGTCGTAGGCTTGGTAGGTAAACCATTCACCGCTGCGACCCATGCCGTTAGGGATGTCGTCGATGATCAGCATGACATTGTGTTTGTCACAGATTTCACGGATGCGTTTCCAGTAGGCTTTGCTCGGCACTTGTACATCGGTATTACGAACTGCTTCTGCGATAAACGCGCCCACGCCGCCTTCCTTCTCAATCACGTATTCAAGGTAGTCGGCATAATGCACATCGCTACCGTCGGCAACTGGGAAAGCGCCACGGTAAGATACGGCTGGTGGGATGCGTTCAACACCTGCCATTAATGGCCCCATGCCTTGGCGGAAACACGCTTCACCACCTACTGAGATGGCATCCAACGATGCGCCGTGGAAGGAATCCCACAGAGACACCACCTTGTAGTTGCCCGTGATGTGGCGCGCTAGTTTAAGTGCCATGCCAACCGCAGATGTGCCACCCGGAGCAAACAACACGCGGTTCAATTCGCCGCCACAGATTTGTGTGAGTTTTTCGGCACATTCAATCGCGGTTTCATTGGTAAAACGGCGTGGTGAAAACGGCAGTTTGGCAATTTGCTCTTGCACGCGTTTAATCACATACGGATGACCGTAGCCCAGCTGGTGGACGTTATTGCCATGGAAGTCCATGTACTTTTTGCCCGTGGCATCTTGGATGTAGATGCCTTCTGCTGCTTCCAAGGTATCTAAGCAAGGCGTCGACATGGCTTGATGAAGAAAGACTTCCGAATCACGCTTCAATAATGCTTGCGTGCGTTCGTCGTCCATCGATGCATTCCAAGCTTGGCGCGCTGGCGTCGTGTTGACATCACCTTCGCTGCGGAAATGGGTCGGTTTGATATTCTGAGTCATAACGCTCTCTCAATCAGAAGGCTGCTTTATGCAACTTGCCAGTACATTGCTTTTTCAATCGCACCGATTAAGCGCTCGATATCTGCTGGGTAAACTTCACCAATGTTGCCGATACGGAAGCAATCTGCGTTCGATACCTTACCTGGATAAATCACAAAGCCTTGCTCTTTCAAACGCGTGTAGAACGCTTTGAACTGGTAATCACTGTGCGTCGGAGAGTAGAAAGAAGTGATGATTGGCGAGTGAAGGTCATCACTCAGTAGTGGCTCAAACCCCAAAGAACGCATACCTGCAACCAGTGTTTTCTGGTTAGTTTGGTAACGGTGATGACGAGCCTCAATGCCGCCTTCTTGTTCCAGCTCTAACAAGGCTTGATAGAAAGCGCGAACCGTGTGCGTTGGAGATGTAAAACGCCATTTGCCGTGGTTCACTTCCATGCAATGCCATTGGTCGTAAAGATCAAGGCTCAAAGAACGTGCCTGACCTTGGCACTTTTCGAGCTCAGTTTGTTTTGCAATCACAAAGCCAAAACCCGGTACGCCTTGAATACATTTGTTTGCAGAGCTGATCATAAAATCGATGCCTAGCTCAGCGATATCGATAGGAATGCCACCAAAGCTCGACATGGCATCGAGAATCACCACTTTGCCGTGTGCTTTTGCCGCAGAAGCAAATGCCTTAATTGGGTTAAGCATGCCAGTGGTTGTCTCACAGTGAACAATTGCCACGTGTGTGATAGCAGGATCCGATGCCAATGCAGTTTCCACCTCGTTCAAGTGTGGCTGTGATGTTTCGCCTGGGGAAACTACATGGCATGGAATATTTAGGTAATCAGCGATCTGAGCGATACGTGCACCGTACGCACCGTTGTCGACAACCAACAACTTTCCATCTTTGCCAATGGCGCTGCCAATCGTCGCTTCTACTGATGCGGTGCCGCTACCTTGCATTAGTACGCTGGTGTAGCCATCTTGCTCCGTCGCCAGTGTTACAAGCTTAGTGCGGATCACTTCTACAATGTCTTTGTTGTATTCATCATCCCAAGTACACCAGTCTTTTAGCATGGCTTCACGTACTGTTTCAGAAGTAGATAGAGGACCTGGAGTCAGTAGTAGGTATTCGTTTTTCATCTCGATTTCCATCAGAATAGGCTAATTGGTCTACACCAAATTTAGAGTTCACTCTAGCGAGGAAGAAAAGGGCAGTAAATAGGCGAATCTCCAATTTCATAAAACTTTAATATCCAGAAAATGGCGGATCAATTGAACGATTATTCATCGCAAATTTTCGTAAAACTGCCATTTAATGGTCATGATTTCGTCACAAAGGCTCAGTAGGGTGTATATCGTCAACTGGTACAGACCAAATGAAAACTTAGCCAAATTAACTGGAGAAAATGATGAAAAACCGTTTGATGAAAGGATCGCTGGCTGCACTTGTCTCTCTGCTAGCTACGAATGCAATGGCAGCACAGGAAGTCACGGTTTACACCGCTTTCGAAACTGACATTCTTGCTAAATACAAGTCTGCGTTTGAGAAAGATAACCCAGATATCAAGATTAAGTGGGTTCGCGATTCCACCGGTATCATGACGGCGAAATTGCTGGCAGAAAAGAACAACCCTCAAGCGGAAGTGGTTTGGGGTCTTGCTGGCTCGTCAATGGCACTGCTTAAAGATGAAGGTCTTCTTAAGCCTTACACACCAAAAGGTTTGGAAGAGCTGCACGCGAACCTAAACGACCCTCAATCAAACCAAGCTTGGTTTGGTAACGATGCGTTCTTTAACGCAGTTTGTTTCAACGAAGCGGTAGCGAAACAACTTAACCTACCGAAACCAACGTCTTGGGAAGACCTAACAAAGCCGGTTTACAAAGGTCACATTGCAATGCCGAACCCAGCGTCTTCAGGTACTGGCTACATGCAGGTTTCTGCTTGGCTACAAAACATGGGTGAAGATCAGGCATGGAACTACATGCGTGACCTAGATAAGAACATTGCACACTACACGCACTCTGGTTCTAAGCCATGTGTTCAAGCGGGTATGGGTGAAGTAGCCATCGGTATTTCTATGGCGAGCCGCGGCGCGAAGTTGAAAACACAAGGCGCACCACTAGCGGTGATCACACCAAAAGGCATTGGCTGGGAATCAGAAGCCGTTGGTCTAGTAAAAGAGTCTGATGCAGCGAAGCGCGTTGTCGACTGGTCAATCTCTAAAGCAGCAAACGAGCTTTACGTAGAAATGTACCCGGTGGTTGCACATAAAGAAGTGAAAGCGACCGTGTCTAACTTCCCGAACGTTCAAGAGAACATGGCGAAAATGGACTTCGCGCAAATGGGCAGCAAGCGTGCAGAGATTCTAGCGGCATGGTCTGAGAAGTTTGACGCGAAATCAGAGCCAAAGTCTTAATTGAATTTGCTTTGAGTTGAATATTGAAATCCACCTCGGTTGAGGTGGATTTTTTGTTTTCTCTGTTATTTCAGAGTTTGCTGCAAGTAGATTCCTAGTCTCACCTAGGTTCGCTGGAATGACGGACTTAAGAAAGTTGGGAGCTTCTATCCGCACTCACAACGTCATTCTCGAGAGCCACGAAGGAGTGGGTCGGGAATCTCTAATTACCACTTGAACAAACCTCACCGCCCTTCATCTATTTGTCATCTTCTGGCTATAAATTTGTCATTGGAACGTAACACTCCAAAATTAAAGTTGGTATATACCATTTTGAGCGTGTGTTATGTCAACTAACCAACATTACCTAAATATCGAAAATGTAGTGAAGCAATTCGGACAGTTCACTGCATTAAAGAAAATCTCGCTAGCGATTGAAAAGGGCGAGTTCGTTTGTTTTCTTGGTCCTTCTGGCTGCGGTAAAACCACTCTGCTACGTGCCATTGCAGGTTTAGACTTGCCAACGTCTGGTGCAATCTTTCAAAACGGTCAAGAGACCACATTCCTACCACCAGAGAAGCGCGATTTCGGTATCGTCTTCCAATCTTACGCGCTGTTTCCGAACCTAACTGTGCAAGAGAACATTGCGGTGGGTTTGAAGAACCAAGGTATGTCGACCAAAGAAGCGCTAGAGAAAGTAGATTATTGGTTAGAAACCATTGGTCTTCCAACCTCTGGCGAGAAATTCCCTAACCAACTTTCTGGTGGTCAACAGCAGCGTGTGGCACTCGCTCGCGCATTAGCGTTGTCTCCAGGTCTACTGTTATTGGATGAGCCGCTGTCAGCGCTGGATGCAAAAGTACGTGTTCACTTACGTGACGAGATTTGTAAGCTGCAACGTAAGCTTGGCATCACCACCATCATGGTTACGCACGATCAGGACGAAGCGCTGTCGATGGCGGATCGTATCGTGGTAATGAACCATGGCGTGATTGAGCAAGTCGGCACACCGCAAGAGATCTACCAGCAACCAGCAACGCGCTTTGTCGCTGAGTTTGTCGGCAGCATGAACTTTATTGAAACCTCAGTCGCAACGGACTCCCAAGTACGAATTGCAGAAACCCTGATGCCAGCGCCAAGCTTGACCAATCGAAAGCTCCAACGTGGTGACCGCTTCGACCTTGCGGTGCGCCCTGAAAGCATCAAGTTTGTTGAAAACTACACCAACTCTTTACCAGTGCGAGTTACGGCAACCGAGTTTCTGGGGGCGTTTTTCCGCATTGATTGCATATTGCAAAACGACAGCTCAACGAAAACCATCGTAGTGGATGTGCCTGTGGAAACGGTTCAAAAACTCAATATCAAGGCGGGCGATGTACGTTACATCCAGTTTGCTGAAGAAGGGCTGCATGGTTACGCCGTGCCCTCGGTTGATAAAGCGCTAGCAGCGTAGGTGTAAACATGGATGCGAAGACAATGACGATGAATAGCCTGACCACTCAAGACAAAGCAAAATCCTTACTCGGACGTGTTAGCCGCGACAACCTTGTGTTGTTTGGTTTGCTTGCTGGCTTGTCGACCATGATGGTGCTGTTCATCTTAATGCCGCTTTGGGCAATGTTGACCAAGAGTGTGCAAAATGCCAATGGCGAATTCGTTGGTTTGGCCAACTTTGCGACGTACTTTTCTTCTTCAAGCTTGTGGGTGTCGGTGGGAAACACCTTCACTTTGGGCGTGATTGTGACCTCGGTAGTGGGTGTGCTTGCGTTCGGTTATGCCTACGCGCTGACTCGTTCATGCATGCCGTTTAAAGGTTTGTTCCAAATCCTAGGTACTGCGCCAATTCTTGCGCCTTCGCTGTTACCAGCGATCAGTTTGATCTTCCTTTTCGGTAATCAAGGCATTGCCAAAGAGATGCTGTTAGGAAACTCGATTTACGGCGTGATTGGTATCTCGATGGGTTTGATTTTCTGGACCTTTCCCCATGCATTGATGATTTTGACTACTTCGCTGCGTACTTCAGATGCCCGTTTGTATGAAGCTGCCCGTGCACTTAAAACCTCACCAATCAAAACTTTCTTTATGGTGACGTTACCTGCGGCGAAATACGGTTTGATCAGTACGCTTATTGTGGTTTTTACATTGGTTATCACGGACTTTGGTGTGCCGAAAGTGATTGGTGGCAGCTATAACGTTCTGGCGACTGACATCTTCAAGCAAGTTGTGGGACAACAAAACTTTGCCATGGGGGCGGTGACCAGCATTATGTTGTTATTCCCTGCGGTAATGGCATTTGGTGCAGACCGCTGGGTACAGAAAAAGCAAAAGAGCTTATTTGACACTCGCTCCGTGCCTTATCAGCCAGAACCTAACAAAGCGCGCGACAGCATTTGTTTGGTTTACTGCAGCATCATTTCTATTGCAGTGTTGGCAGTGCTTGGTATGGCGGTGTATGGCTCGTTAGTTACGTTCTGGCCTTGGAACAAAGCGTTGACGTTAAACAACTACAACTTTGCCGAAATGAGCACTTACGGTTGGAGCCCATTCTTCAACTCGTTAACGCTGGCAGGTTGGACGGCAGTTATTGGTACAGCCATCATCTTTGTCGGTGCTTACTGTATTGAGAAAGGGCGTGCGTTTGGTCCAATTCGCCAAGTGATGCAAATGCTCAGCGTGGTGCCAATGGCGGTTCCTGGTATGGTGCTTGGCTTGGGTTACATCTTTTACTTCAATGATGCGAACAATCCTTTGAACGTGCTTTATGGCACCATGGCCTTCTTGGTAATTAACACGGTAGTGCATTACTACACCGTGGGTCACATGACAGCCCTGACAGCGCTAAAGCAGTTGCCATCGGAGATTGAAGCCACGGCGGCATCGGTGAAGCTTCCTCAATACAAGTTGTTCTTTAAAGTGACATTACCTGTGTGTTTACCTGCGATTTTGGACATTGCGACTTACTTGTTTGTTAATGCATTGACCACCACTTCTGCGGTAGTATTCCTTTACTCAACCGATACGATTCCGGCTTCGGTCTCGATTCTGAATATGGACGATGCAGGTCAAACTGGCGCTGCAGCGGCAATGGCTGTGATGATCATGATGGCTGCCGCAATTGCGAAGATTGTTCAGATGACTTTGGGTAAATTGTTAGAGAATCGCACACAAGCTTGGCGCAAAAGATAAGGACACTTCGTGCAATACGTAAAAATTAAAGATTCGATTGTTGAACAGATTGAAGCGGGCATGCTATCGCCGCGTCAAAAACTGCCAGCAGAGCGTAAGTTGGCGGAGTCGTTCGATACTACACGCGTCACTCTGCGTGAAGCTTTATCACTGCTGGAAGCAGAAGGTCGAATCTATCGCGAAGATCGCCGAGGTTGGTTTATCTCACCCGAGCCATTGCGTTACGACCCAACCCAAACGCTAAATTTCCCGAACATGGCGAAAGCGCAAAATCGCGTGCCAAAAACGGAGTTGGTCGCAGCAAAAGGAACGTTGGCAAACAAACAAGCTGCGCGCTTGCTGGACTTGCAGCCTTTCTCGGACGTGTATCGAGTCGATCGTGTGCGATACCTTGAAGATAGACCTGTAGTATTCGTAACAAACTATATTCGCCCAGAGCTGTTTCCGAATCTGCTGGACTATGATTTGTCAAACTCACTGACGGACATTTACCGCGAGCATTATGGCGTGACGTATCAAAAGATTCGCTACCGCATTTCAACCAGCACCTTGTTGGGTGAAATGGCTCAGGCACTGCGCGCGACAGCCGGTACGCCAGCGATGGTAGTGGAGCGCATCAACTACAACCAGCACGGTGAGTTGATTGATTGCGATATCGAGTATTGGCGACACGATGCCATCAGCATTGAATCTCTGGCGGAACTCAATCGTTAAGTGGATTTTCTCATTATCTAAGGCTCCATCTCGGGGCCTTTATTTTATTCAGACAGGAACATTGAAATGGATTTGTTGGCGATTGGTCTCGTCGTTTTCTCTGCTGTTCTTCATGCGGGCTGGAATATCCTTGGCAAAAGCAACTCAGGCTCTGGACTCGCGTTTACCATGGCCGCCAGTTTTTCTGCATGTTTCATTCTTACCCCTTATTTGATTTGGTATTTGGCAACCATTGGCTGGACATCATTACCGAGTGAGTTTTGGGGATTGCTGTTCATTAGCGGCATTTCACAAATGGTTTATCTGGTTGGTTTGATTGTCGCTTATAAGCACGCAGACGTGGGTGTGGTTTATCCGATTGCTCGGGCACTGCCTGTGATGATGGTCGGCGCAATCAGTGTTGCATTGGGACATGAATTATCTAGTCAGCAGTGGCTTGGATTCTTACTAATTACTCTTGGTTGTATGCTGGTACCACTGACGAATTTTCGTCAGATGACATTGAGCTCTTATTTGAACGTTGGTGTGTTCTGGGCATTGATTGCCGCAATAGGCACAACGGGTTACTCGGTAGTCGATAAAGAAGCGCTGAGCTTACTCACAGGACAAGCATCAGAGATCTTGAATGATCAGTACAGTGCAATCTTCTACTTGGGCGTGCAGTTTTGGGCGATTGGTATTCCAGCCCTTGTATGGTGCTTAGTTATGGGCAAGCCAGATGAGATTAAGACAGCGTGGCAGATCCGCAAAACAGCCAGCATGGCAGGGGTAATGATGGCATCCACCTACGGCTTGGTGTTGTTTGCGATGACCATGACAGACAACGTAAGTTTGGTGGTGGCACTAAGGCAAATCAGCATTGTGTTTGGATTGTTTATGGGGATTTGGTTTCTGTCTGAGAAATGGTATCTCACTCGGGGTATTGGGGTTACTTCGATTCTGGTGGGGATTATTTTGGCATTAACGCATTAACTAATGAGCGGGATATGCGCCCGTTAATACAAAAAAGAAAAGGCAGCAAATGAGCCTCTCGCTGCCTTTTGTATTAACCTGTAAGCCTTGTTTAGAAACGCAATTGCGCACCAAACATCACGCCGCTAGAGTCAAAATCGCTGTTTTTTGAATACACATATTCTGCATTCAAACCAAAGTGTTTATAGCTCCAGCCAATACCGCCAGCCGCTTCACCACCAACACTTGAGTGTTCGATGTTTTTGCTCTGACCGTTTACTTTATAGGTGTATTCGAGAGTGTAGAGAGTGACACCTGCCTTGCCGTAAAGCTCGAAGCCTGAACCCAGTGGATAGCTAGCATAGCCACTTAAGCGAGGTCCGGAGAAGCTCGTATCGGTGACTTCTGAAATCGGACTCACGAGTATCGAACCAATACCGTCAAACGCGCCTTTATAACCCGCTTCGATACCAAAGTTATGCGTTGGCATGTAGCGGTAATAAATCTCACCTAAGAACATGTCGCCTGATTCTTCGCTCGTCGGTGCGTCGTAGTTCACACCGCCATAGCCAATGTTTGTACCTATGATGTGTTCGCTGGTGGTTGCGTTGGCAGACAAAGAAAGTGTCGACAACACCAAAGCAGTAACGAATGAATAACGCATAAACGTTTCCCCTTAGCTTTTAGCCTTTTAGTTTCTTAGGACTTGTTCGAAAGTGACTTTGGTGTTGTCTAGCCATTCGTAACGACGACGGTACATAGAACGTTTTGAACGAGACATACCTTCAATATCACGACGAGGTGCATTTACGTCGATAGAGTAGAAGTTGCGGTCGTATTCTGTGCCACCAAGTTCTAGCCACAGCGCATCGTAATCGGTTTTGATTCTTCCTTTGCTGTAACGCTTAGCTGCGTAAGTGTGCGATTGAGTTTTTACTGCCAACAGTGTTTCTATGCCCCAAACCTGCGCAACGATAGCCAGCAATCCAACCATCAAGCTTTTCGGACGTTGACCGTATAGCTTACGCGTCAGCTTTTTGATTTTTGCGTTGTTTTCTTCACAGCTGCGTGGTCCTTGTAAACCACCAATCATGATGCATCGCTCGCCATTCTCATGACCCAAGCTGAAAGAAAGGGTATAGAAGTTGCCATCTTCTTGGCTATGCAGCACCAAGCTCATATCACCTTCTTTTTGGTAACGCGCTTCGTAAACCAAGCGGACCGAATACAAGATGTCGTCAATTTCAAATGAAGTCAGAGTTAGACCTTCCGCATCGGTGTAGATCTCTTGAATCAGTTCAGGCGAGATCAGGTCTGCTACCGAGTTGTAGTGATCGACAACAAGCGCAGAACGGTCGAAAGCAGGTCCATTCTTAATAATGTAAGGACGAAATGGCTTCTCTAAGAATCGGTGAGTGCGCGTACACAGCATCTCTAATGTTGACGCTTCAATGTTGTCAGCCAAGTAGTTGAATGCTTTCTTGTAGAACAATGCGCGCGCAATAAACTTAATGCGGTAACTCCAGATCGGGTGATAGATCTCCGCGAACTGGTCTGAGTAAATGGTCTTACTTTGATGCAAGATGGATTTGTTCATGGTCATTTCACTCCAGTCTCATTTCCAAAAGTGTTGGCTCTGTCAAAGTGGCTATGAGCGCTGGTTATGGAGCGCGAAAGGAGGGCAATCAAAATGGTTACTCGTTTTGCTCAGGCGATGACAGGCATAAGTTTTGAACAGTGTTCTTTTAGGTGGGATTCTATGAGAAAAATCAGAAGAGGTATTGTAAGGCTTGGTATGAGAGTGTCAGGATTCGCGGTCAGAGCGCGTACAGTAGAGAAGCATCGTGTCATATCCAAAACGCACTTATTTATAGCGATTAGATAGATTCAATCCGATAAGAAAAAATTTAGAAGGTCTGATTAAGTTATCTAGAAAAGTTAATCTACGGATTTACTTGGTTTTTTATTAAAAGCAAAATCCGAGCCTAACAGTAAATTAAAATAAAATGGAAATTAATCTGACTCGCTATAGGTCTCTATACGTACCCTACATTAATCGAGTATTTGGAACTCGATATTTAAAAGGTAAGTAAGGAGCACATTATGAAACGTTTAATCACTCTAGCAAGTCTTATCGCATTAACCGCTACTCCAATCGCTGCTATTGCTGGTGGTTACCAATGGACTAATAACAGCAGAACCATTCATGGTAATGTTGTAGACAGTAAACAAGCCGCTTACGACATGGGCTTTGAAATGATTAAGAACTATCAAAGCAAGTCGTCAGCGCAGCTAAGAGACGAATTCAAAAGCTCATTTGATATCGTAGACCGCCAGTCTTTCTCTATTACTAATGCGAAAGTAACAGTAGATGAATTCCTGCAAGATAACGGTCAAATCGCATACCAACCAATATTGAATGTGAAATACGAATACCGCATGCGTGAACCTGGTAATCGTTAATTAATTTATTCGCTAGCATTTATAACTCTATTGCCTGTTTAATCCTTGTTGTATATTCGTTCTATTATTTTTGGGAGCATTTGCTCCCCTTTTTTATTATTAAATATATATATTCCTGATGAATGTATTTCTTAAATATAATATCTCATGAGTATTTTCTAACGCTCAGCGTAAGTTTTTCTAGCTCGTTGAATATTCGGTAGGTTTGTAAAGTGGTGACAAAGCACGGTTGTGTGCGTCACTTTTACAAAGGATATTGAATGACTCACCCTTCATATTGGTTTAAGCAAGCACTTGAAATTGAGCAGCCAGAAACCGCAATACCACTTCAACAAAACCTCCAAGCGGACGTCGCTATTGTCGGCGGTGGTTACACCGGTCTTTGGACTGCGATCATGATCAAGCAGCAATCGCCGGAAAAACAGGTGGTTGTGATTGAAAAAGGCTTGTGTGGCAGTGGTGCATCGGGCGCAAATGGCGGTTGTATGCTGACTTGGTCGACAAAATTTCCGACTTTGAAACGCTTATTCGGTGAAGAACACGCCGCTTGGTTGGTAAAAGAGTCGGAGCAAGCAGTGCTAGAGATCGACGGTTTTTGTCAGCAGCACAAGATCGATGCGCAATTATCGTTGAAAGGGGTTTATTACACCGCAACCAACCAAGCTCAGATGGGAGGAATGCAGCCTGTTGTGGATGAGCTAAAGCGTTTAAAAGTTAATAGTTGGCGCCGTTGCCAAGCTGAGGAGCTGCGTGCCAACGCGGGATCGCCGCGCAATATAGAAGGCTTCCACTCTCCAGTTGCTGCCAGCGTTCAACCTGCTTTATTGGCGAGAGGATTAAGACGCGTCGCAATGGAGTTGGGTGTTGAGGTTTATGAAAATACGCCAATGACGCGTTTAGATTATGGTCAACCTGCAACCGTTAGTACGCCTAATGCGAGCATCAAAGCGAAGCAAGTAGTGTTGGCATTAAATGCTTGGATGGTGGAACACTTTAAGCAATTTAACAACAGCATCGTTGTTGTCTCTTCAGATATGGTGATTACAAAACCTCTGGGTGACGCTTTGCCTCAATCAGGATGGCAAACGGGATCTAGCGTGTTGGATTCACGTATCTTCGTCCATTATTATCGAGATACGCCAGATGGTCGTTTGATGTTGGGTAAGGGCGGCAACCAATTCTCTTACAATAACCGCGTCGACGTGATGTTTAATAAACCAACGCACTATCAAAATCTGCTGCGTAAGTCGTTCGATAAGCTGTTTCCGCGTTTAAAAGGAACAGAATTCGCTTATTCATGGACGGGTGGTTCGGATCGCTCTGCTACCGGTTTCCCATTCTTTGGCGAGCTAGATAAACAGAACAATGTCTTTTACGGCTTTGGCTATTCGGGTAACGGTGTGGCTCAGACTCGAATGGGCGGAAAGATCTTATCTTCATTCGTATTGGGGTTAGATAATGACTGGACGCGAAGCGGTTTAGCCAGAGGACCATTAGGACAATTCCCACCAGAGCCTTTTCGTTGGACAGGGGCAATGATGGTGCGTAATGCCGTACGCCGAAAAGAGGAAGCAGAAGATAATGAGCAAACACCATTTATCTGGGATAAGTGGCTAGCAAAACTTGCGGGACCAGCAGGCAAAGCGGATAAGCTCGACTAAACTGAATATTTTGATCGCAAACGGATAGGGAAGAAGTGAAATCGTTAGAGGCACCTCTTCCCTTTGTGTTAGCCTCAGTCTTTCAAGCTCAGATGCAAAAGGTGAGTAATAGAATGAAAGTATTCAGCAACTTCGACAGCGGCAGCATTCACGTAGTGAAAGCAGACGACAAAAACGACATCCAACTTAAAATCCCTGACGACAACATGTCGGAATTCTACCAGTGGTTCCACTTCCGTCTTGAGACCGAAGCCGAGCAATCGCACACCATCAAACTACTTGATCTTGCGAAGTCGGCTTACCCAGAAGGTTGGCAAGGCTACGACGTTGTTGCGTCTTACGATCGTGAAGAGTGGTTCCGCGTGCCAGCAGAGTTCGATGGTGATACGCTGACTTTCACTGTTATCCCTGAGCGCAGCTCAATCTACTTCGCGTACTTTGCACCATACACGTACGATCGTCATCTAGACTTATTACACATGGCACAAAGTGCACACCACTGCCAGTTGGAAACTTTGGGTCACACGCTAGATGGCAATGACATGAGCTTGCTTACTTTCGGTGAGCCAGAAGAAGGTAAAAAGAAAATCTGGATGATTGCACGTCAGCATCCAGGCGAGACGATGGCAGAATGGTTCATGGAAGGCATGATTCAACGTCTGTTGGATGAAAACGACACGGTTGCGCGTGCATTGCTAGAAAAAGCAGTACTTTACGTTGTACCAAACATGAACCCAGACGGCGGTGTTCGTGGTCACTTGCGTACTAACGCAGTGGGTGTGAACCTCAACCGAGAGTGGCAAACGCCATCAATGGAAAAGAGTCCTGAAGTCTTCTTGGTTCGTGAGCACATGCTAAAGACTGGCGTGGATATGTTCCTAGATATTCATGGTGATGAAGCTATCCCTTACAATTTTGTAGCGGGATCTGAAGGCATTCCTTCTTATGACGAAGGCATGGCTGAGTTGGAAAACGCGTTTAAACAAGCACTTCTGACGATTACACCAGAGTTCCAAGACGAGATCGGCTACGACAAAGATGAACCGGGTAAAGCGAATCTGACGGTTGGCTCTAATTGGGTGGCGGAGCAGTTCAAGTGTTTGTCTTACACAATCGAGATGCCATTCAAAGATAATAACAACCACCCAGACCCACTTTACGGTTGGTCACCAGAACGTAGTGTGTTGTTTGGACAAGATGTTTTAGCTGCAACATTGGCGGTTTCGGACAAGATTTAAGCCATTTAGTTCACAGCTAGCACTTCGCGAGCTGTGTTTTTTGTAGGTTTTTTCCTTGCCTTATGTGTGGGTTGTGTCAATTTTTTCACCACCTAAAACAAAAATCCTTCAGTTTCTGGTGCTTACGTGGTCATTGATTAGAAAAACTAATTGTTACGACAATAAATCTAATTTATGATAAAGGGAGTTGTTCTGTTAAAGTCGCTTTGAGATTTACGTCACAAAAGTTATCTAATCTCAACCATTTACAAATCATATGTATCCGGTCTGTATGTAGGCACTGCAACTAAAAGTTTCTTTTAGCTGCTGTGTATGTATGCAAATTAAGTTGGATAATCCTTGCTTCGGAATTTAGTGCTTTAAGAGATTGACTCAATTTGTTCATGTGCTGGTAAAGCAGTGTACTCAAAACTTGGAAATCTTCGGATGAGCATCTTAATCAATGGTTTAATGGATAATCTCAATTTAAGACATCGTTAAGGTGAATTAGTTCAGATTGTTGACGTAATTTGTAATCACTTGAAACAGTGTAGGTACTGACTGTCGTGATGACCGCTTTAAGGTGGTAAGAGAGTAGTCGGGTCACCTTCGCATTAAAGGTAAAAATAATGAAAAAAATCGCTCTTGCAGTGGCTACCGTTCTAGCTGGTGGCGTAATGTCGAATGTTGCTCTTGCTGACACTTACATCGGCGGTAAGCTAGGTTACAACGCTCTTAACGACGCATGTCATCTAGACGCGCCATGTGATGATGATAGCTTTGCTGCTGGCATGCACATCGGTTACAACTTCAACGAATACGTAGCTGCTGAATACGGCGTAGATTACCTAGGTAACTTCACTGCTAACTTCAACAAAGCTGGCCTAAACACAGTTGATGGTGACCTATGGGCACTAACTCTTGCTCCTAAGTTCAACCTACCACTAAATGATTCTTGGAACCTATTCGCTAAAGTAGGTGCTGCATACATGATGGCTGGTGACGAGAAAGATTTCGTACCAACTGGCTCTCTAGGTGCTGAATACCAAATCAACTACAACTGGAGCCTACGCGCTGAGTACCAACGTTACCAAGATATGTCTGATGACATCATCGACGACATGGATGCTGACTTCTTCGGTATCGGCTTCAACTACAAGTTCGGTTCTGAGCCAGTAGTTCAAGAAGAAGTAGTTGAAACTCGTCCAGCGACTCGCATCGTTGACCACGAGTACCCAGCTCAATCTACAACAGTACAATTCGGCCTAGAAAGCGCTGAACTACAAGACGCTTCTGCGTTCAACGGTACTGTTGAGCTAATGAACACTTACCCACAAGCTCAAGTTGAAATCAACGGCTACAGTGACACAACTGGTTCTGAAGCTTACAACCAACAGCTAACAGAGAAGCGTGCACAAGCAGTTGCTGAGCACTTCCAAGCTGAAGGTATCGCTGCAGACCGTATGACTGTTAAAGGTATGGGTGAAGCTAACCCAGTAGCTAGCAACGAAACTCGCGAAGGTCGTGAAGAGAACCGTCGTGTAGAAGTTGTTGTTCCAGCTTTCCAATACCAAACTGAAGAAGCTGCTCAATAATTCATTATTGAATCAGTGACTTTGAAAGCCAGCGTCTGACGCTGGCTTTTTTGTTTCCCTTCATTAATTTGTCACAGCTCCGTCATAGTATCTTCTACTAGTTTGTCTGGAGCCTGATATGCAAAACCTACCGCCATTAAATTCTCTGAAAGCGTTTGAAGCGACCGCTCGATTGCAAAGCTTCACCAAGGCGACAGAGGAGCTCAATGTCACTCGTGCGGCGGTGAGTCAGCAAGTTAAATCCCTCGAAGTGTATTTGGATGCTACCTTATTTGAACGTAATGGCGCCCAGCTCAATCTGACTCAAGCCGCTCATGAATATTTACCTGTGGTAAGTCATGTTTTCCAAAGCTTATCTGCGGCAACTCAGCACCTGTTCTCTAGACAACAACAAGCACAACTGACGTTACATGTGGCACACAGCTTCTGTTCTCAATGGCTCATGCCGCGATTGGCTGACTTTCACCGTCAACATCCTAAAATCAGCTTCAAAGTCTCTACTACGGCTAACGCGATGCCAAGTAACAGCGATATCGCGGATGTGGAGATCATCAATGGTTATGGAGAGTGGCAAAGCCAACAAGCGACTCAACTGACGCGAGAAAACTGGAGCGTTGTGGCGAGCCCAGGTTTTTTGCATCTCAATCCTGTCCGCGATTTGGCCGATTTGATTCGCTTACCAAAGCTCGCGACGGGGGGCTATCAGGAAACTTGGCAATGTTGGCTGGAACATCAAGGATATCAAGGCACAAGCATAAAACTAACGGGGGAATTCGAGCACTCCTTGCTCGCCATTGAAGCGGCTGTGAATCAGCTTGGCGTGTTGTTGGTGCGTGATTTGCTCGTTGAAGACCACTTGCAGCAAGGCTCGTTGGTGCAAATCGGAGGTTGGTCGATGCCAAGCCGAGGTGCGCATCACATGATTGTTCGCGGTGAAGAAAGGCCGCACGTGAAAGCATTTATCGAGTGGTTAAGGCAAAGCCTAGAAGCGCAATTTTAGGGCTCAATCACAAGACGGAAACGAAGTGCGATTTATCTAACAATCTGAAACATTATCGGCCTCCATGAGTAAAGTTCGGGTGCTAAGATGACGAAGTACGTTTCATGTCGTCATCACTCACAGAGCGCACGCTCTGAGCATCAAGGAGCTGTAATGGAAGCGTTAGAAGGTGGCAGAGAGAATGCCATTTATCGAAAGGGAGAGCTCGTTAGCCGACCTGCCAGTCATTGGACGATGACGGTTCATCAATTACTTCAACATCTTCACAGCCACGGCTTTACTGCGTGTCCAAAAGCCGTCTCCATTGAGGGAGGAAAGGAGCTGCTGACTTTCGTTGAAGGCGAGACTTACAATTACCCGCTAGAAGGCTCAATTAGCTCGTTAACGGCGCTGAAATCCGCTGCTAAGCTACTACGTCGTTTTCACGATGCCTCTGAAAGTTTCCTCAAGCTCAATACACAAGGTGTCCATCACTGGATGCTGCCTTCACGCTCTCCAAAAGAGGTGATTTGCCATGGCGATTTCATGCCTTATAACGTCGCGTTAGAGGGCGATGTTGTGGTGGGAGTATTCGATTTTGATACCGCTCATCCAGCACCTCGAATTTGGGACATCGCTTTTTCTGTGTATGGCTGGGCACCGTTCAAAACTGATGAAGACGATAAAATGGGGACGCTTGAGGAGCAAATTCGCAGAACCAAGATCTTCTGTGACGCTTATGGTTGTACTCGATTAGAGCGTGAAGAGTTGGTCGAGGTTATGACGTTGCGTTTGACGGCGTTGGTAGACCACATGCGGTTAATGGCTGCGAAGGGCGATGCTCGGTTCCAAGCCAATATGGAGGGCTGTCACCACACCGCTTACTTGCAAGATATTGAATACATCAACAAACACCAACAAGCCATCACACTTGGTGTGCTCGGTGAAATCAAGTTCTAATCGAGTTTAGAATGTTGCTTAATGATGGATTGAATAACGCTGAACAACCATTGGTTTTGCGGATCGTGATGTTGTGAGCGACGGCAGCTCATCACAAAGCTAACCCCAAGTTCCAGCCCGTTTGGTAGTTCGATACTTCGACAACATTCGGGCACATTCCCGCTCATGGTGATACCGAAGTGATCGGTTTTCATGATGATGTTGTGGATCATTGCTGGGTGTTCGATCTCGACTTTGGGCTTCACGTCAAAACCGATGTTCTTCAAACGATCCAATAATGGGTATTTGTGATCGTTCCAGCCGGGAGTTTTGAATAGTATGAAGGTGTAATCTTCTAAGGATTGGAAATCTTGCGCTGGGTGATCTTTTCGAACAAAGAACACTGCTTTACCCTTGCCTAGCTCTTTTTGAGCAATGGACTGAGGGAGATCTTCATCGAAGTAGTGGATCGCGATTGCGTTTTCCCCATCGATTATACGGTTTCGTGCATCCGCTCCCCATCTTAAAAACGAGTAGTTCGCATTGGGAGCTTGCTCTAGCAGTTGCAAGTAAAGCTTATCCCCGTATCGATCCCAGAATAGTGTATTCGCGTAAATAGCAACGTCTCCGGTGAAGAGAGACGGAGAAAATTCTTGCGGTTTGATCGCGTCAACACTGGTTAATATCTGCTCGAAGTGCGGCATGTTGGCTTCAACAAAGGAGGTCGGCTCAAAACCATTTTTGGTTTGAATGAAAAGAGGGTCGTCCATTTGCGCTTTCATTTTGGTGAGATTTTTGCTGATGGCACCAGATGTTTTTCCTAGGGATTCTGCCACTAAACGCACGTTACGTAGCTCATACATACGCTTTAATACCAAGACGTTTTGCATATCCAGATTGATTGTCATTCTTCTACTCCAGCCAACGTTGCTACGGCATCATAACTCCGCATCTCGTAATAAAAGACAGGGGATGGTCAATTCTAAGTTTATGGTAGAAAAGCGTTTTTTGACCTAGGGTTTCCATTTGGTAAATTCGGGTTTTCCTCGTGCTACTTAGCATGCATTGCTAGAGTTTTTACATCGAAACGATGTACCACAGAAATCGAGGTGACGTATGAAAAAGCTAATCGCACTAGGCTTAATGGTTTGTTCTGTAAATGTAGCATTCGCTGGTGATGGGTCATACACAGGTACAATTGATATGACAATGAGCCAAGCAAACCAAGTTGATGTGGAACGCGCGGATTCTAACCTAACGCTTAAAGGTCGAAATGATGCTACTTACGGTGGTGTTATGATTCAAACCGACGCTTCTAATCAACCGATTCAATTACGTGGCCGCCGCGACTGATCGACAGCACACGAAATCATCCCCGCTCTCAATGCCGCGTTTATCGCGGCATTGTTGTTTCTATCGAATAGAGTTTTCCTTGATAGTTTTTGTTTATCGATAGATCAAAATTAATTGCCGAAATCTTAATTACCACTTTTAGATATATAGATAATATTGATTCTCATTTGCGTAAGGATATGATTTTTCTCATCGACAAGAGAGGAATACCACCATGAGTAACTCATCGATAGATCATGCATCCATACAGTTAGAGAACGCGGCTGCATCGAATGTTTCGGCGTTCAACAAGATTAAACGCAAATTAATGATGCTTGCTCCTGCATTTATTGCGGCGATTGGCTACATCGATCCAGGCAACTTTGCGACGAATATTGAATCGGGATCTTCATTTGGTTACCAGCTACTTTGGGTAGTGTTATGGGCGAACCTAATGGCGATGTTGATTCAGTATTTATCCGCCAAGCTAGGTATTGTCACAGGCAAAAATCTCGTGGAGCATCTACGTGACCACCTACCAAATAAGTGGGCAGTAGGCTTCTACTGGATCCAAGCGGAAATCATTGCGATAGCAACAGATCTTGCTGAGTTTATCGGTGCGGCGGTGGGCTTTCAGTTGGTGTTTGGCATCAGCTTGATGGAAGGAGCGATGATCACTGCGGTAGCAACCGTGATGATTCTGATGCTTAACCAGAAAGGTCAAAAACCACTAGAGGTGGTGATTGGTTCACTTTTGATGTTGGTGGCGGTTATCTACATTGCTGAACTGTTTTTTGCGCACCCTGCGGGCGGTGAAATGGTGAAAGGTCTGCTAACCCCAACCTTTACGGATTCACATCAAATCTATCTTGCTGCGGGTATTCTAGGTGCGACCGTGATGCCTCACGTGATCTATCTTCATTCTGCTTTGTTCAAAAACAGTTACGGTGAAAGCACAAAAACCCGCCTTCGTACCAGTCGTTTTGATGTATTGATTGCGATGGTGATTGCAGGTTTTGTGAATATCGCGATTGTGGCGATGGCAGCTGCGGTCTTCCATTACTCAGGCAACCAACATGTGGCGGAAATTGAAACAGCATATATGACGCTAACGCCATTGGTAGGTAAAGCCGCATCTGTGTTGTTTGGTGTCTCGTTGATTGCTTCAGGCTTGTCTTCTACCGTCGTTGGCACAATGGCAGGTCAGGTGGTGATGCAAGGTTTTGTACGCTTCTCTATTCCAATGTGGGTACGACGCTTTATTACTATGGCACCTTCGTTTGTGGTGATTGGTTTAGGCATGAACACCACCGATATCTTGGTGATGAGCCAAGTGGTGTTGAGCTTTGGTATTGCGTTGGCGATTATCCCATTGCTTATCTTTACCAACAGCGAACGCTTGATGGGTGAGTTCAAAAACAATAAATGGGTCTCTTACGCAGGTATGGTTATCGTTACTTTGGTACTGGCACTCAACGGTTATCTTATGGTTACCTTAACCGCTTAATGATTTCTCCCTCCCTTTCTCTGTCGATAAAAAAACGGAAGCCACTTGGCTTCCGTTTTTTGTTTGATGCTGAGAGAATTAGTTTTGCTCAACCACTTCTAATTCAGCTTCACTTTGTTTTGCTGCTTCAAGCATCTTACGAATGATGAACGATGCACCTAGTGCGATAGCCACCATTACCACCGCTAGGATAGTCAGCAGTTGGAAGTAATCACCGTAAACGTGTTGTACGATTTCTTGTGTGATCTCTTGGCCTTTCTCTAGTGCGATAGACGTAGAGAACGCAGCACCAACGATACCACTAAGCGCGATAGCTACAGAGAACAAGCTTACTGAGAAGTTTTCGATGTGCTTAGGTGCCACAGATAGAATGAACGCAACAACCATTGAACCCACGATAACTTCCGCAATTGCTTGGAAGAAGTGAATCGCTAGGAAGATTTCAGGCATGATGATAACGTCTTCGCCAACAGTGGTTACTGCGAATGTTAGGATGCCGAATGCGATAGCGGTTAACACGAATGCCAATGCAATCTTAGTCGCTGTTGATAGGTGAATATCGCGTTTTTCTAGCATGCCAAAGAAGCCAGCAACAATAGGACCACCAACCATACACCATAGCGGGTTCATTGCCATTGCAGCTTCAGGCTCTAATGGAATGAAGCCAAATAGAGAACCTTTCAGAGTGTTGATCGCTACCATGTTCATTGAAGTCATCATCTGACCGTAGTAAACGAAGAAACACGTGGTTAGGAAGGTAACGATAAGGATGGTACCCATCTTCAATGATTCCGCTTTGCTTGCTTTCAACATCAAAGAAACAAAGTAAAGAATCGCAGCACCGCCGATGGCGTAAACGATGTTTTGACCGATATCCATGTTAGAGAACATGAAGAATACCAGTGCAATCATCGCCGCTGAGATGATCGCGAAGAAAATCCAGTTCTTCATGCTTACGCTTTGACGATCCAGATCAGAAGCAACGCCAACCAAGCCTTTGCGGAACACAAGTAGCATCACCAATGCTGCGCCAGCCATCACAGCTGAAATAGTGAAACCACCATTGAAGCCGATGATAAGCACAATCATAGGGAACAAGTATTGGCCTAGGAAAGCGCCCACGTTGTTCACTGAGTAGTTGATTGGGTAGCCTTTCTCGAAGTCTTCTTGTGACTTAAAGGTACGTTTGTACAAGCTAGGGTAAGAAGGAGACATCAAACCACGGCCGTAACTTGCTAGCGCGATACCACACATTGAAAGCGGTACGTTGGTTGCTGAAGCACCAAGAACAAGCAGTACGTAGCCAGATGCGAATGCTAAGAAGGCAATCGATAGAGAACGGTAAGCACCTAAAAATTTGTCAGCGATAAAGCCGCCAGCAATCGCAAATAGAGGTCCAATCGCCGAAAATGCACCGACGATCATCATGGTATCAGCTTCGTTGTAATTCAGATCCTCTAAGAAGAAACGCGTCAGACTGACTAGCACGCCGTAAAATGATAAGCCAAACATCATTTGGCAGAACATCATAGATTTATTTAGTTTATTCCACATAATTAAATACTCACTATTGCGAGAAAGGTAGTTATTATTTCTGTTAAATGTTACTTAAACGCTATGTTACATATTGAAACAATTGTCGCATAAAACGAAATTAATGCACTAAAATTTCTAATGCGAAACGTTTGCCTCGCTAATGTGTTGTTCTAGATCAACTGAAAATTATGTGAATAAATGACCAAAAAGTAACAATTTATAAGATTATTGTTCTAAGGCGGTTTTTAAGGTTTTGAAATGTCGCTGAAATAATATGCAATAGAGAGTGGGGCAGGAGATGATGTAATTTGGGCGAAAGAAAGAAGACGTTGGCGGAACTTTGTCCGCCAACAATGAGAATTATTAATTAGCGATAGCTGATATAAAGTATGCTATTCGCATGGTGGTGCCATATGAATCACTGCCAGACCACCAAGTGATGTTTCACGGTATTTTTTATTCATGTCTTTACCAGTCTGGTACATGGTTTCGATAACTTTATCTAATGAAATAAGACATTTACTGGTGCGCTTCAGTGCCATGCGTGATGCGTTGATGGCCTTCATCGCGCCCATCGCATTTCGTTCGATACACGGAACTTGAACCAAACCGCCAATTGGGTCGCAGGTCATGCCTAGTGAGTGCTCCATGGCGATCTCTGCGGCAATACAGATTTGTTCATTACTGCCACCGCGCAGTGCGGTTAAGCCTGCCGCTGCCATCGAAGACGAAACCCCGACTTCACCCTGGCAACCTACCTCAGCACCGGAAATAGAAGCGTTGGTTTTGTATAAAATACCAATCGCCCCCGCGACTGCTAAGAAGTCCTTCAACTGTTTGTTGTCAAGCTCTTTGATGAAGCGGTGGTAGTACATCAGTACCGCAGGGATAACGCCGGCCGCGCCGTTGGTTGGGGATGTAACCACTTGACCACCGGCGGCATTCTCTTCACTCACGGCGAAAGCAAATAGGTTAATCCAATCCATGATCTCCATTGGATCGTTTTCTACGGCCGCATTCGCTTCGAGCTTTTTAAGTAGGTTTGGTGCACGGCGTGTCACATTCAACCCGCCTTCAAGAATACCTTCGGTATCGAAGCCACGCTGCATACACAGCGACATCACTTTCCAGATCTGTTCGGCTTTTTGGTCGATCTCTTCCTGCTCACGAAACGCGCGTTCGTTTTGCAGGATCATTCCGCCCAAGCTCAAGCCGTTTTGTTCGGCTTTCTCTAGCATTTCATCGGCTGATTTGAACGGATAACACACTTGCACTTCCGCTTCGCTGCTGCCGTTTTCCAGTTCGGCAGCGGTTGCAATAAAGCCACCGCCAATGGAGTAGTAAGTTTCAAACGCGACTTGATCGCCAGCCGCATCAAAAGCCGTAATGGTCATGCCATTTTCATGCAATGGGAGGTTGTCACTGTGGAAGACGATATCGTGATCATAACTAAACACGATCTCATGCACGCCAGCGACAGAGAGCGTGCCATGTTCAATGGTATGTTGCAGTGCACTCTTGGCACTGGTCATCTTGATGGTATCGGGTTTGTTGCCCATCAAGCCAAGTACGGTAGCACGGTCAGTGTGGTGACCTTTGCCTGTCAGCGATAAAGAACCATAAAGGTCTACTTGCACCTTGTACACTTTCGCCATAGAGTCGCTAAGTAGTTGAGTGAAATGGTAACCTGCGAGCATTGGGCCATTGGTGTGGGAACTGGATGGACCGACACCGACTTTAAAAATATCGAAAATCGACAGCATAATTGACTTCCTTTCTCTACGGACCTTTGTTCAGGTCTCTAGAACGACATTGTTAATTAGATGTTAATGCCTGAAAGAGTATTGGCAAAGCAAATTTTTGTATACAAATTGTTCGCTAAAGTATGAGTAATTGAGATCTGGGTAATGAAGTTAAACAAGGTAGTGATCATTCTAGGTAAGCGCTTAGTGCACGATCAGTTGAGTGCTGAAAGCCAATCACGCGTGGAAGCGCTGTTGAATGTTTTAAACGAATTTTGCTTTGAGACGACTGCCTTGGTTTTTTGTGGCGGTGTGACTCAAGGACAAACCGTCTCAGAAGCGGATGTGATGTACCGCTATTTTTGCCAGTTAGCCAAGGCTAGGGAAATCGATTTTCCTGAGCAGCAGGTCATCATCGAGAATCGCTCACTCAATACGGTACAGAACATGCAAAATGCTGCTGCGGAATTATTGAGAAGTGGTCTTTGCGAGGCAGGGCAAACCATTGAAGTCACATTACTCTCCAATGACTATCACCTAGAGCGCATCATCGAGATTCAAACCTTAATGGATGAACAAGGCTTATTGCGCGTGTTGAAGTCGCGTTGTGCGGACATGGGGGTAAAGCTCAATATTCCACTCGATCTCTCGCATCATGTGAGTGTGCCTTACCCAAATACTGGTGTTTTAGCGGAAGCGTTTTTGTTGTTTGATGAACTCACGACTTACCGCGTGTATCTAGAGGGAGTTAAGCGCGGTGCCTTTGAACGTGATCTCGCTGAGGTACAAGCAAAGCCTTTAGCCATTGGCCTTGGAGCGATAGAAAAGCTTCAAGCGCTCGATTTAGAGCCTGAGGTGCGAGGGCAAATTGCAGATATGAAAAAGGCCATCGAAATGACGGCCTTTGATGATTCAGTGGTTGCAGCAGAGCAAGCGTTGGCAGTGTTTCATCCGATATTAACGGCGTTGAATCTGCAACTTGACCCCGAAGCGAATAGTTAGTTAAGCCACTTCAAATTACTGACGCTTAAGTTCGCGACGTGTGCGTACGGCACTCAGCGCGATTAGGCTGTAACACAACAGCTCCATGCCTTCTTCTGAGATGTTTTTCACATCGCGTACGTAGTGCTCGCCCATTACGTGTTGCCAGAAGCTACCCATGCCGTACAGGCGAGAGAATACCAACAACAAGATCACCGAGCCGATAAGTAGCTTCATGTAAGGTGATTGTAGAATGGTTGCCATTTCGTTCACCGTGCCTTTACCGCCTTGGTACGCTTTCGCGCAAGCCAGTGCAGTTAGTGCAAGAGCAGGGAAGACCCAAGAACCGTGGTGAATCATGTCAAACCAATAGTCCATTTCACGGATCATCAATACCGCAAAGAACCCAGCGATCAAGATTGCTGCGTGTGATACATGGCTTTCTTGTTTAGAAATGCGGAAGAAAGACCAAGACGCAACAGCCAACATGATCAGCTGTAAGGTTTCCGTAACAGAGGTTTCTCCCAAGCTTGAACCGAGTAAAACGTAGTCCACACGGATACTTAGGTTGACTAAAATACTAAGCGCAATGATGGTCAATGCACTTAACATCGATTTGTAGATGATGCGCTTTGACTCTTCAGTAATCACATTGGTTTGTGCCGATTCGGCTTGTTTGACTGTATCTGTTTTCATCCTGACCACCCGCTCCCGTAAAAAATGTGGAAAAAACGTGAAATTTCGTGATGTGCGCGAGAAATTTTATTGACCAAGTGGAAAGTAATGTCAGAAAAATGTCAGGAATAAAACGCCGTTCGATATCATGTCGCTATGCGGTAAGGCAGATGGATAAAGGGGTAAGTATCAGAAAGTAAGGAAATTTACGGTAAACAAAAAGGAGCTTAAAGCTCCTTTGTTGATAAAATTGTAATCTTAGATTGCGTAAATGTTAATGTTAATGTTGTTTACGATTCACCATCTTCTTTATGATTGTTGCGGTAGTATTCCCATTGCTCAAAGCGCTCGTTTTCAGACAGTTGGCAGTAAGTTACGCGTTCACCATTTTCCGTTACTGTATCTAGCTCGCCGCCTTGCTGTACGCAGTATACCGCTGCTGGGTTTGCTGCTGATGTGTATTCATTTGAGCGAGTTGCACCGTCATAAGTTGAGCAACCTGCCAACACCATCGCTGCTGCCACTGCCGCTACTAAAGTTGTCTTTTTCATTCTTGATCTCCGCATGGGATTAACGAGTAGTGTGTTGATTATAGGAGAGTTTCAGAAAAATATTGTCTTATGTTTGTTAAAAGCACGACGCTTGTAAGGGAATTCTGTGCAATTTTAGAATTTGCTCACTGTTCGCCTATATTTGTTTCAGACGTGCTCAAATTGAAACTTGGGAATGCGCATGAATTTCGGTAGTATGCGCGCAAAACATTCACAGCGGATTCTGCGATGAGACATTTGAAAACCACCACGCACCCAGACATCGAACATCTTGATGACAAAATCATCTTCCAACGCAATGCGGCTCGCGCCATTGTATTAGACGGTGAAGATGTCCTGCTTCTTTACACAGAGCGTTATCACGATTACACGCTGCCTGGCGGTGGCATCGATGACGGTGAGGATGTGATTGCAGGTTTGGTACGTGAGCTGGAAGAAGAAACCGGTGCGAAGAACATTCACAGCATCAAGCCTTTCGGTATCTTCGAAGAATTTCGTCCATGGTACAAAGACGATGCGGATGTGATGCACATGACGTCATACTGCTACACGTGCAAGATTGATCGTGAATTGGGAGAAACGTCTTATGAAGATTACGAAGTGAAAAATGGCATGCGTCCAGTTTGGATGAATGTTCACGACGCGATCGCGCACAATGAAAAGACGATGGCGGAAAGCCCGAAGAAAGGCATGAGCATTGAACGCGAAACCTTCTTGCTCCAGTTGATCTCGAAAGAGCTTCTATAGTCCACACTTATTCGGCGACAGGACTCTTCACTCTTCTTAAATTTCCGGTCTTCGTTTACGAAACGGCTTTCTAACGTTTCAATTTGTAAACATCAGCCAATAAAAAAGTCCGAGCTCCCCCCCGGAACCCGGACTTATTCCAGACGCGCAAGCGAAGCGTCATCTCGATATTCTGTTTTTTGTATCAATCTGTGAAAACAATAGCTGTTTTATATTTGTTGTGTAAATAATTAATAGGTCTAACTATTGGTTTTCACTTTGTTTGCACGCGTAATGTGATGGATATCTAGGCAATATACAAGTGCAAGTTGGTAAATTATCAGCAAACCACTGCTCTTTCTTATCTTTGAGATACATTACCGTAACTTTTATGCACGCGTTTGCATCGAGATCACGAGTTTGTAAATTGGCGGAATAGGATCTTGTGTTTTTACGTGCTTCTGACATTGGTAGCTTTTAGTGAGAATGTTCACAATTCCACGAGTGGCGGTAATCGACTAAGGTCTATAAGCGGTTCGGTGTAGGTCGAGGAATGATTCGCAAACAAAAGTAGTGGTTGGAAAGAATTGCTGCGCAGTTTCTGAATATTGACCAAACGTTCCAGCGCGTAAAAGCGATTGACGTATTGCTGAGTCTCTTTCGGCAATGTGAGTGCTTTGAAATCTCGACTGCCAGCCTCCTTTATCGCTCTAGCGACACGGCCTTCACCTGCGTTGTAAGCGGCCAGAGTGAGCGCAATATCTTGATCAAACTTGTTATACAGAAATTCTAAATATCTTATGGCGGCTCTCGTGCTGGCTTTGGTATCAAAACGCTCATCCTGACTATTCGTTACTTGCAAACCAAAGCGTGTTGCCGTGGCAGGGATCAACTGCCAGAGGCCCGCAGCATTGGCGTGCGAGACGGCTTTGGGGTTGTAGGAGGATTCTAGCATCGGCACCAGCACAAAGTTTGCAGGCAGAGACTTTTGCTTAAGCTGTTTGAAAATATGATCGAGAAGCGGGCTAACGGAATCGAGACGCTGGGTAATTTGCGTTTGATATGGCGCGAGCACTTGATATTGCTGCTCGATAGTGGCTTCATGCGGCTTGGCCATCGTCATTGGAGACAAGCACATTACGCACAAAACAAAAAAGCCCACAGTAATCGACCGGGATGGCGGTAGACTCTGCAGGCAAGGCGAGAATCGTTGTTTAGAACGAACGCTCTTCATAAGTGTGTTGCACAGGTTGTTTGAGTTGACTGACTAACTCTTGGAACGCTGCAGAGCTTTGGCCATTGCTCTGATTGTCCTGTTGGCATTGTTTCACCAAGGATTCCAACAGCGCCCATTGTTTTCTCGCTTGCGTACCAATCTTGGTGGGCAAGGCATTGAAAATACGATTCACACTGGTCTCATTGCAAGGCAATCCGAGTTTGCGCATTAACTGGCTTCTTTCACTTGCAGAACGACCAAGCTGATTCAAAATCGGCATTTGTTTTTGAATGTTCTCGTTTAGCGCCTCACCATCGAACTTCAAATACAGTGCTTTTTGCTGCTGAATCAGCCCCGATAGTTGCTGGTAGAGTTTGACGTCTTCAGCGATAGAGCGAACAAACTTCTGAATGTGCTGCGATGCCGTCGTTGCCATGCATGACTCCTAGTGCGTTGCGTTACTCGTGACCGGTGTGAAATTGCATTACTGCTTTGGATAATGCTTGGGTATCTAGATTCAGTTCACCACGAGCTAACGCATTACGAATTTGTTCAACCTTCACCATGTCTACGTCTGGTAAGGATTTCATTTCAGCTTGAGCGCGATCGATCGCGGCTGTATTCGCTTGGAATGTAGGCTCGTTAATCTTGCTCTGTGCGACGGTGTCGACTGGCTTTTTGCTCGCCTGCTGGAATTTAGTTTGTGGGACATGACCGCCCGCGACCTTGTCGATTTTCATGCTGTTGTCCTCAATCATCATGTTCTAAATCGAATAGGCGACTAGGGTGTGATGAACATTAAATATTTATTTTTGTACTCGAAGTTCACCTACGCTGACGAGCATCTAAATCGAAAAATGATAACCTGAGTCCAAAATCAAAATTGGGTATGCACTTGGTTTAGCCCTGTCACAACCGCTCGTATCACCTTGCCAGAGCTGATGTTTTCTACTTCAATCTGCTGACCTTTCTTGCCTTGTTCTACGGCGACTCCCTTGGTACTGGCACTAAACCCATCCTTGCTGGCGATGATGATCACTTCGTTGCCTTTCTCGATCAATGGCGGGGAACTTAAGTTGGTTGGGTCAATGATTTGGCCTGCTCGAATGCGGCGAGAGGTCTCAAGCCCAATGGCTTGGTTTGCTTTTGTGAAGAAATCGTCTTGGCGTGAAATTGTGCGCGTTTCAGTTTTTAAGTTCGAGGCTGAGATGGATTCGTTACGTCCAATCGTACTGGTGGCAACGAGAACGGGAAGTGTCACCGCCGATTTAATGGTCACATTAATTCTCCATGGAGAGCTAACGTCTTCGCAACTGACCGCACGTTTTAAATTGCCAACAGGTAACGGGCGATTATCGCGTCCTGCGATTGCTAAAGGTGTGTCACAAACAGGCAGGTGATTGGCAGAGCCTGGTACCCATATTTGATAGTCGAGTTGGTAAGCACCCCATTGGCGAGAGTGTGCCACTTGCGCCACCTCTTGCTCAAATTGCTCGCCGACGATGGCTTTTAACTCGTCTGCGGTGAGGTTTTTCTCATTCGCTAAAGCACTAAGTGAGCTTGCACTCAAAACCAAACCACAAAGCAGCATGATTGAGGGAAATTGCCCCTTCCCCTTGGTTTGAATGGTTTCCGTAAACCGGAAGCGAGGCTTCCTTCCTTGTTTGTAATTCATTGATATATATAGCTAAATTTTATGGCATGCATCTTGTTTTGTTATTCGGTGTATTCGAGCCGATTTTAAGGAAAGATGCATGGCGATCACATTCGAAAATGCGTTAGGTGTACATCCAGAGGCACTCAATTTTCGCGTTCAGCGTACCAAAGTCCTCGCCAGTAACCTAGCAAATGTTGATACCCCAGGGTACTTGGCAAAGGACCTAAGTTTCACCACCGTGATGAATCAAATGTCAGCGGGCAGTGTGAACAAACCGGTGCCGAAGTTTCAGGTTGAGGCGCAATATTCGGTGCCTTACCAAAACAGCAAAGACGGCAACACTGTGGAACTGGGCGTTGAACAAGCCAAGTTCACGCAAAACAACATGGACTTTCAAACCAGCCTGACGTTTCTCAACATGAAATTCAGTGGCTTGGCGAAAGTGATTGAGGGACGTTAAACATGTCATTTACTGATATCTATTCGATCACTGGCTCGGCGATGACGGCGCAAACCGTTCGTCTGAACACGGTAGCCAGTAACCTTGCCAACGCCGACGCGGTGTCTGCCAATCCGGATGATGCCTACAAAGCACTGAAACCTGTGTTTGCCACTGTGTATCAGAAAACGCAGATGGCGACGGAAAACGGTGTTTATCCGAATGCGGAAGTGCGGATTGTGGATGTGGTGCAAAACGCAGGTCAGGCAGAAAAACGCTTCGAACCTAACAACCCGTTAGCGAACGACGAAGGCTACGTGTACTACCCAGACATTGATGTGGTGTCAGAGATGGCCGACATGATGTCCGCAACGCGAAGCTTTGAAACTAACGTGGAAGTGCTGACGAATGTGAAAAGCATGCAGCAAGGTCTGCTTCGACTAGGGCAGGGTAACTAATGAGTCTCGCACAATACACCGCGCTCTCTTCTGACGCACCTGTCGCAACTACCGCTAGTGGTGATACCGGCGGCATTTCAGCGAACCCATCGGATATGAACAGCGCAACATCACTGCAAAATGAGTTTATCTCGCTCATGGTGGCGCAAATTCAAAACCAAGATCCACTTAACCCGCTTGATGGCACTGAGTATGTCAGCCAACTGGCGCAATTTTCGCAAGTTCAAAGTACTGAAAACATGTCGATGCTGATGCAAAACAGCATGGTATTGCTCGACAACATGCAGGTGCTTTCAACGGCTGGTTTGGTTGGTCAAACCGTGTACGTCTCTTCAAACGAGTTTGAACTTGGTGAAGGCGTGCAAAGTGGCAAGGTCGAGCTAGAACACGGTTCGAACCAAGTGACGTTAGTCGTCAAAGATGAGTTCGGCCAATCAACCAAAGTGCCTTTAGGTGCACACGGTGCGGGTGACGTTGAGTTCTCGATCAATCCAGAAGAGCTTGGTTTGAAACCGGGTAAATACACCGTTGCGGTGGAAGTTCAAGAAGGGCAAAAGAGCCCAAATGTTTTGCTGGCAGGCACGGTTGATCAGGTACGTATTCCTAGCTCGGGTGGCGCAGCACTGGTCAATGTTCAAGGCGTTGGCAACGTTCCTTTCTATCAAATCACTCAGTTTGGTGCTTAACCAAATAAGGAAATCAGAGGTTATTTATGAGTTTTAACATCGCACTTAGTGGTCTGGACGCGACCAACACAGAGTTAAACACCATCAGCCACAACATTGCCAATGCATCAACGTACGGCTTTAAAGGTGGCCGCACAGAATTTGCCGCGGTTTACAACGGCATGCAACCGGGCGGCGTAGAAGTGGCGTCGATTTCTCAGAACTTCGATAAGAATGGTTCGGTGACAGGCACAGGCCGTGCAATGGACTTGGCGATCAATGGCAGCGGCTTCTTCGTGACGAAAGATCACATGGGGCAAATGCTTTACACTCGAGCAGGTGTGTTTGGTACTGATAAGAACAACTTTGTGACCGCAAATAACGGTGCCAAGTTGCAAGGTTACAGCGTAGACAACAATGCGAACCTTCAAACTGGCTCTGTTGGTGACATCAAAGTTTCTACGTCTTCACTTAACGCAAAAGCGACCGACAATCTGGACTTTGTGGCGAACTTCGACGCAAGCGCAACGGCAGTTGACCAAGCCATTTACCCATTCGATTCTTCCGATCCAAACTCATTCAACTCTTCTTACACCACTAAGGTGTACGACTCACTTGGCAACTCGCATACAGTCACTCAGTACTTCACGAAGACATCAGATAACGAATGGCAAGTGAACGTGGAAGTCGACGGTGCACCAACGACGCCAGCAACGGCTCAAACGGTTCAATTCAATACAGACGGCACGCTAGCTTCTCCAACGGGTTCTTTCAATGTTGCATTCCCAGCGGCGGGCGCAAACGCAATGAGCATTGATATCAGCTTGAACGGCAGCACTCAGTTTGGCGCTGCGTTTGGTGTGAGCACCAACAACCCGAACGGTTACACCTCAGGTGAGCTTGCGGGCGTTCGAGTGGAAGACAACGGCATGGTTTACGCGACTTACACCAATGGTCAGTCTCAGCTGCAAGGTCAGGTTGTGCTTGCGGATTTCGCTAACACGCAAGGTCTATCGAAAGTGAGCGGCACGGCTTGGACACAAAGCTTCAGCTCAGGCGCGCCAATCATGGGTGTTCCGGGTACAGGCACATTGGGTGACCTAACACCGGGCGCGCTAGAAGGCTCTAACGTTGACTTAACCAGCGAGCTGGTTGCGCTTATGACGGCGCAGCGTAACTACCAAGCGAACGCGAAAACCATTTCGACCAATGACAAGCTGACTCAAGCTCTGTTCAACGCGGTGTAATGGGAGGGTCGCATGGATAGCTTGTTATTTACTGCCACGTCGGGTGCAAGTCGAGTTCTTAAGGCTCAGCACGTACGTTCGAACAACTTATCGAACGCTGACACCGCAGGTTTCCGTGCCGATATGGAACGCGTTCGCAGCGTTGAGCTACAAGGTGCGGGCTTTGATGGCCGCACCATGGTGGTGACCAACTCAGCCGCAACGCGTTTTGATTCTGGCGACATCATGAAAACTGGTCGTCCTCTCGATGTGGCGATCATGGGCGAGGGCTACCTCACCGTCGAAACGCCAATTGGCAATGAAGCGTACACCCGAGCGGGCAACATCAAAGTCGATACCTTTGGTGCAATGAGCATCAATGGCTTCCCTGTTGTCGGTGAAAACGGACCAATCGTTGTGCCTGATTTTCAGAAGATTGAAATCAGTGAACGTGGCCGCGTATCTGTGATTCCTCCGGGTGGTGGTGCAGAAGTGGAAGTGGGCACCTTGAAGATGGTGAAACCGCCAATCAACCAGCTGCAAAAAGAGAGCGACAGCTTGCTACACAGCGTAGATGGTGTGCCTTTCCCAGCGGATGAAACCGTGCAGCTTTCTCCAGAGCACATTGAGGGCAGTAACGTGTCTGCCATTGATGAACTGCTGAGCGTGATGTCGCTGACACGTAATTTCGAAATGCAAGTTCGCATGATGAAAACCGCAGAAACCTTGGCGCAAGCCGGAAACAAATTGATGGCGGCGAGATAAGCCTCTCAGCAAGGGATTCTCGTCCAAAGGAGATAACCAATGCATTCAGCATTATGGGTAAGTAAAACGGGCATGGCAGCTCAAGATACCAAAATGACTGCCATCTCTAATAACCTAGCGAACGTTAACACGGTCGGCTTTAAGCGTGACCGCGTGGTGTTTGAAGACTTGTTTTACAGCATTCAGCGTCAGCCGGGCGCGCAAGTCGACCAAGTGAATGAACTGCCAAGCGGTGTTCAGCTTGGTTCTGGTGTTCGCGTAGTCGGTACGCAGAAAGTCTTCACCCAAGGCAACACACAAAATACCACTCAAGAGTTGGATTTAGCGGTGATGGGGCAAGGCTTCTTCCAAATCGAAAACTCTGACGGTCAGATCATGTACACGCGTAATGGCCAGTTCCACATCAACTCAGAGGGTTTGATGGTCAACAGCCAAGGTTTGCCACTAGAGCCGCAAATTCAAATCCCAGACAACGCGATTTCGTTCTCTGTGGGTGTGGATGGCACGGTAACAACCACATCGGCTGACGATCCAACGCCACAGCAACTGGGTCAAATCACGCTGGCGAAGTTCATCAACCCAGCCGGTCTAGAAGCCGTTGGCGGTAACTTGTTCCGTGAGACAGAAGCAAGTGGTCCTGCTGATGAGTTAATTGCGGGCGAAGACGGTGCGGGCAGCATCAAACAGGGCGCTTTAGAAGGCTCAAACGTGCAGGTAGTGGAAGAGATGGTCGACATGATCACCACTCAACGCGCGTACGAGATGAACGCCAAAGTGGTTTCTGCCGCAGACGACATGCTGAAGTTTGTCGCGCAGTCGATGTAAGTAAGAAATTGGTGATGATGAAGGAAAAAGCAATGAAATGGCTTTCGAAGAGTTGGGCAGTTGCCGTCGTGTTGCTGGTGGGATGTGCAGGTCGTGATGAGTTTATTCCGCCTGAACCAAACACGGAGGAATACGCGCCACCAGTGTTGGATTACACCTTGCCAGAGACCAAGTCCGGCAGCCTTTATCGTCACCAATACACCATGACGTTATTTCAAGATCGCCGAGCCTACCGAGTCGGTGATGTTTTGACCGTGCAGCTCTCTGAAGAAACCTCTTCAAGCAAGAAAGCGGGCACACAGTTTGGCAAAAGCTCAACCGTAGACTTTGCCGCGCCAACCATTGGCACCAAAACCATTGATGAGCTAGGTGTGAGTGTCGATGGCAGTCGCAGCTTTGATGGCAGCGCATCCAGCTCGCAAGGTAACAAATTACAAGGTGCGATCACCGTGACGGTACATGAGGTACTGCCAAATGGCGTGCTTCGCATTAGCGGTGAAAAGTGGCTTCGACTTAACCAAGGCGACGAGTTTATTCGCCTAACAGGCATCGTGCGCGTGGATGATATCAGCCGCAGCAACCAAGTCTCTTCTCAACGTATCGCGGATGCTCGCATTACCTACGCTGGTCGCGGCGCATTAGCCGACAGCAACGCAGCCGGGTGGCTGACTCAGTTCTTCAACAGCCCATGGGTACCATTCTAATGAAGCCAATTAATGCACTCTTTACTTCTTTCCTATTGGCTCTGACCTTGGGACTTCCTGCCACTTCACAAGCCGAAGTGGAAATTCCGATCATGGATTTGGTGGATGTGCAGGGCATCCGAGAAAACCAATTGGTCGGTTACGGTTTAGTCGTGGGCTTGGCCGGTCAAGGCGACCGTAACCAAGTGAAATTCACCGCCCAATCGATCACCAACATGCTGCGCCAATTTGGTGTTCAGATTGATGACAGCATGAACCCGAAATTACGTAACGTGGCGTCAGTGAGCGTTACTGCGTCCGTTGACCCAATGGCGGGCCCAGGTCAAACATTGGACGTCGTGGTTTCCTCTATTGGTGATGCGAAAAGCTTACGTGGCGGCACGTTACTGCTAACGCCACTGCGCGGTATCGATGGCGAAGTGTATGCAATCGCTCAAGGTAGTGTGGTGGTGGGAGGCTTATCCGCCGAGGGTAAAAGTGGCTCTAAAGTAGAAGTAAACACGCCAACCGCAGGCCGAATTCCCAATGGGGCGACATTGGAGCGAGAAATCGAAACTGATTTTAACCAGCGTGACGAAATTACGTTGAATCTGCGTAAACCAAGCTTCACAACGGCGAAGAACATCGCTCGTGAAATCAACAATACCTTTGGTCCAAACGTGGCGAAAGCGATCAACAAAGCGCGCGTCGAAATGCGTGCGCCGATGGACACTCAACAGCGTGTCACCATGATGTCGATGTTGGAAGAAATGAGCGTGGAAGAGGGCCGCAAACCAGCTCGAATCGTCTTCAACTCACGTACGGGTACGGTGGTGATTGGTAAGAACGTTAAGGTTGGTGAAGCGGCAGTAAGCCACGGCAACTTGACTGTTCGAATCTCCGAATCTCAACAAGTCAGTCAACCGAACGCCTTTGCTGATGGTGAAACCAAAGTCGTGGATCAAACCCAAATCGAAGTAAACGAAGAACAAGCGCAAATGGTGATTTGGCCTCCGGGCACGGAACTGAACACCATCGTCAACGCTGTAAACAGCTTAGGTGCAACGCCAACGGATCTGATGTCGATTCTGCAAGCGTTGAACGAAGCGGGCGCGCTGAATGCTGAGCTTGTGGTGATTTAAGGAGTTAGCGATGAAGTTAGACACGAGCGGCGATCAAGCACAACTCAATACCATGCTGTATCACGACAACAGCGCCTTAGCGAGCATCAAGAAAAGCCGCGATCAAGAAGGCGCTCTTGAAGTGGTTGCAGGTCAATTCGAGGCGATGTTCCTACAAATGGTGCTACGTCAAATGCGCAGCAGCAGTGATGTATTGGCCGACAAAGACAGCCCGTTTGCTAGCCAACAACAAGGTGTGTTTCGCGATATGTACGATGGGCAGTTAGCGATGGAGCTGGCTAAAAAACAGAACTCTGGTATCGCCAATATGCTGATCCAACAACTTAGCCCTTCAATGCGCGAAGTGGCGTTCGACCAATCACGTAATGTCTCTCCGGCGAACGATGGAAAAGTGGCCAGCCTTGAACGCACATCACAACTTGAAAACGATGAAATCGCGATGAAGACCGACGCAGTTAATCCCACGCTGCAAGCGGTCGCCTCTGTTAAACAAGTGCTCGGTGAAGCCGGAATGACGACCGCATTTACTCAGCCGCTGATCAGGAAAATGGAGCTGTAAATGAACCTTGTTAATATCGCCCTTTCAGGCTTAAACGCGAACCGTGTGGCGTTGGATGTGACCGCGCAAAACGTAGCCAACATCAACACGCCGGGATACAGCCGACAACAAGCATTGATGGCTTCTGTCGGTGACGGTAAGTACAACAAGCTCAGTCCTGGAATGGGTGTTGAAGTGACGAGCATTCGCCGTGTTACAGACCAATTCTTGGTGAAGCAAACGTGGTCGACCAACAGTTTAGCGGCTTATTCGGCAGGTTATACCACCGCCATGAGCCAGCTTGAAAACACGCTTGGTGCGGATGGTTTTAGCGTTTCTGCGGGGTTAGATTCTCTTAATGCTGCGCTGAATGATGCCACAGTAAAACCAGAATCAATCCCATACCGTCAGCAAATCATTAATGAATCGGAAGCGTTAGCACGCCGATTCAATACGTTAACCGAGTCGCTTCACAATCAGCACAAGGACATGAGTGATCAGCGTAATGCCGCGTTGAGCCATGCCAATAGCTTGATGGCGAACATTGCTCAGGTAAACAAGCAGATTGTCGAAATGCAAGGCACAGGTGGTAACCCAGCGCAGTTGATGGACACTCGCGATGTGTTGATTGGTGAGCTTTCTCAAATCGTTGAAATCAAAACTACCGACCAACCAGACGGTAGCATGCAAGTGACGCTCGCTTCTGGTCAGCCTTTGGTAATGGGATCGGATTATGGTCAGCTGGCAGCAAAGCCAGACCCAAGCGACCCATATCTTGCGGATTTGAGTGTCGAATTCGCCTCGCAAAGCTTTGTCATTGACCATTCGGTAGGCGGCAAGTTGGGCGCGATTAACGATTATCAAACCGAAGTGCTTAAGCCAAACCAAGTCGCTTTGGATGACATGGCAAAAGCATTGGCGGATGAATACAACGCTGTGCTGGCAACAGGCCAAGATCTCAACGGCAATCCGGGCAAGCCATTGTTTAGCTACGATCCAGCAAACCCAGCAGCAAGCCTCACCATTACTGATATCAGCGCGGAAGAATTAGCATTTTCAAGCGATGGCACACCGGGTAATGCTGATGTGTTGAATGACTTGATTCAACTGAGCAATAAGCCGGTTTCCGTCACTGGCTATGGCTCGCTTAGCTTAAACGATGCGTTCACCGCAATGGTCGGTGAAACGGCGATCAAAGCACGCCAAGCAGAAGCGGATTACGAAGCTAAAGCGGCAATGAACAAACAAGCGCATGCCGCGCGCGATAACGTCAGTGCGGTGAACAGCGATGAAGAAGCGGCGAATCTGATGACATTTGCTAATGCACACAACGCCAACATGAAAGTCATTAGCACTGCTAACCAGCTTTTCGACTCTGTATTGCAGTTATTCTAAAAGGAACCCGAGATGCGAATCAGTGACAGTCAATTTAGCCAAATGATGCTGCAAAGCCTGCAAACCAACAACGCAGGTTTGGGGCATGTTCTTCAACAAATGGCCACGGGTGACCGACTAACCAAGCTTTCTGACGATCCTATGGCGTCGATTAAGCTGCTGAACCTTGAGCGTGAAAACAGCGCGATCGGTCAGTACCAGAGTAATATCGCCAACCTGAAAACCACACTTTCTGCTCAAGAAACCCATTTGGATTCGGTCAACGAGAGCTTAAAGAGTGTGCGTGATTTGGTGCTTTGGGGCGCAAACGGCACATTAACCGATGAAGACCGTAGCGGCATGATCATCGAGCTTAAAAGCTACCGTGATTCGATTGAGTCTTCATTCAACGCCCAAGACGAAGAAGGCCACTATTTGTTTTCAGGCACTCAGACGGACATGCCTGCGGTGAGCAATGTTGGCGGTGCGTACCAAGTTGATGGTAACAGCGACAAGCGCGTGGTCACCGTCGCAAAGGGCGTAACCATGGATTCCAATATGACGGCGAAAGAGATTCTGGAGCTTGGTGGTGGCGATAACGTATTGAACCAAATCGATGCTTTGATTGCGGAATTTGAGAACCCGAGTCCGAATTTTCAAGCGGAAGTAGACGCTAGCTTATCTGCCATTGATGATACCTTGGCGAACGTATTGGGGGCGATGACAGAAATCGGTGGTCGCCACAACAACCTCGACCTAATGGACAGCGCACACAGCGAAAACAAGCTGTTCGTTGATAAGGTGACCAGTGACTTATCGGCATTGGATTACGGTGAGGCGTCAGTACGTTTGAGCAACTACATGGCGGCGTTACAAGCAACGCAAGCTAGCTACGTGAAGATCAACGATCTCAACCTGTTTGATCGTATTTAAGGAAGTTTTGTATGGTGATGAGCACAGTAGAGGTAAGACCCCACAGCATACGCTTAGGTGGGCAAGAACAAGCCTCTATCATGCCAACCCGCTCAGCGGATTCGAGCAGTGCGATTAAGCCGCGTCCTACGCAAGTTCAGGCTGACACCGCGTCAGCCTATTCCGTTTCCGGTATTCAGCTTACTCAAGGCCAGCAACAAGCAACTGCGGTGCAAATCGCCTCTAAGTCGTTGCAAGTGATCGGTAAAGAGCTGACTCAAATCAAGCGAGGTTTGACCCAAGCTGTCAATCAAGGCGTGCAGAATGTTCCCGGTTTGCAAGAAGGGCTAGTACGTTCTAAAGCGTCGATTCAACAAGTGGTTGAACAGGCACGCTTTGACGGTCAGAAAGTGATTGATAATGAACTTCACCTCAAACTAGATAAAGCGGATATTCGGCGTTTCTCCATCCCCGGTTTGAACGTGCATCGTTTGAGTGAGAAAGCCGAGCAAATCCGTTTAGACTTTCCGCAAGGTCAATCGGTGATGATCCAATTTGATGGTCAAGCCGATGGTGCGCGCACCGTGAAAATGCTCGACCGCAGTTTGATTGCGATGGGCATGCGAGCTTCACTGGCAGAAGACGGCACCATTTTGTTTGAAGCGCGTGATACGGCATATCAACAAATGCAGCAAAAGGTGCTAGTGACGGGCGAAGGTCATCGTTTTCCTGCAGGGCAAGCGAATGTTCTGAACCTAAAATCAGAACCGGATGGCATCGCTGAGTTGAGCTTTGATTTAGGCTCTCGTGATGGCATCAAGCAAACCATCGCCAAAGTGAATCAGCACATAAGACAAGTGCAAACCAGCTTGGAAGAAGCCAAAGCGTTTCACGGTGAGTTGAACTCACAAATGCGCACTGTGCAGAGCCAATCCAAGCAGTTAAGTGCTGCTGATGTCAATGCGAAACTCGATGGCTTTATGGCCACTTCCGGTCAGTTTAGCTCGACATTCCAAGCACTGAATGCGCAAGCGAATGTTCGTCGTCATACGGTTGTGGCGCTGTTGAAATAATTCTTTATTTGAAATAGACACCAGTTGAAATAGCGCTTTAAGAACACTCCAAGATTCCCTTCTCAATTCACTAGTGGTTGCGTAACCCAGAATAGAGTTGGGAATCACCTTTCTAGTTCGCGATTAAAAGAGAGATTCCAGACACTTCGTTCCTCAGTTCTGGAATGACGATCTTTGGATATTGAGTTCTATGAACTTCGTCAGTCACGCATTCCGCCTTAGAATTCGTCAACCGCTCAATACTCTTCTGGGTCATTCTCGAGAGCGACGAAGGAGCGACGTCGGGAATCTCTTTCTAAGCTCAAACCCTATTCCGCGTGCTCGACAGGCTCTGCGACCGAACGATGGAGTTTTTGAAATAACCATCCTAATCCAATCAGTGATGCACCTAGGCCCAAGAAACTGATCGCACGCCAGAAGCCATCCAATGAGCGGACATCCCACAAGAACACCTTAAGTGCGACGCACGCCAACACGGCTAAACCAATGCGTTGAATCGTCATCGCTTTGCGGGTTGCGCCAACCCAAGTCAGTAATCCGCCGACAATCAAACCAGCAATCGAGTAAGTAAACAGCTCTGCCATGCCAGTTGGCTGAGCTAGCGTCATCGAGATAGGTTGCCAGAACTGGCGAATCGACATACCTAGCCAAATGGCTGCCAAGATAAGACCAAAGCTGGCGACCACAGGGCGAGGGACCTGCAATGTGTTCCAACGCTTGTAAGTGGTTACTAGCAAAACAATCGCAGGCAGCAACCAGCCAAGAGACAGCATGTTGAACACAGGCATGGATTCAGCGGAAACATTATTGACCATCAACGGTGATTCAAGGCTATTGAGCAACATCATCAGCACAACAAAAGCGCCCCAAAGTAGATAGCTGTATGCTTGATAGACGCGTTCTAGTTGCTGCGCAAATTGGCTGCGATAGCTATAAACCAACCCCATCACTAACGCTTGGTTAGCAAACACAATCGCCGAAGTGAAATCGATGTAGCCTAGGTAACCGTATTGCCCTGTGAGCCAGTAGTTGGTTTGGGTGAACACCGCCATCAAGAAAACGTGTAAGAACGCCCCTTCAAACCAATTGGCGAGCTCTGTATCTGAGCGATGTAACACAGTGCGAGCGTAAGCAAGAATCGCCAACGACGGCAGGTAACTGATCAGCACCCAAGCCCAGTGTCCTGCATTGACGGGTTGCCACTCTGGAATAAACGGTAACAGTGTCAGACGTACGACTAAGATGCCCATGGCGACTTTGACTGCCCAACTCGCTGGGCGGAAAACATTGGCTTGAGTCTGCAACGCCATAACCGCCACTTGAATCGAAATAGCTGTCGTGAGCCATGTGTCATTCAGCCAAACGAAAGCCGTTCCGGCAATAATGGCATGCATGATGGCGGAGCATTCCAGTGCCAGCGCTTTGAACCTTTGTCCAAGTAAGGCGTAGTAAACCGCAATTGCAGCGGTGAAGAGTGTCCAACCTAAAACATGACTGCTCATGAACTCGTAGGTGTAGAGCAGGGTAATCAAGGTCATTGCAGGGGCAAGCACAAGGAAGAGAATGCCTGTCAGTTGAGAGCGGTCACCTGCGAGTGTCTGGAATAATGTTCGTAGTGCAATCAAAACAATACTAATGCCGAGCGCGACCAGTACTGGCGTTTGTCCTTCAGCCATGTAGATAGATTCAAGCGCAATAGAAAGCAGCATGATCGCGGTAGAAGGCACCAATATCGATGGTAAATAGACTCTTAACGACCAAGTTTTACGAAGGGCGGGTAGCCAAATCATGGCAGTAAAGAAGGCATAGAAGTAAATCATCTCTGCGGTATCAATGCTAGACATGCGAGCTAATGCCGACAGCACTAATAATGTCATCGCGAGAGCAATACCTGTCGGTGGATGTGTCCATCTGCCTTGGCAATGACGATAACGCGGTTTGAGCATCCAACCCATTCTTGGCACCGCAAACAGCAGGTACAAACTCAGAGAAAGGAAGATCGAAAGCCATGAGAAGAGTTGTTCTATTGGCATGCTCTCTATCAGCAACAACATCCACAAAACATGCGGCACGGTAATCGAGGGTGAAATCCAAGCGTGTCGGATCTTTTGCATCAGCAGTGTTGCAGCAACTGAAATTGCAGTGATGTAGCCCGCGAGTAAGTAATAGTTAGGTTCTGCACCGCCAATCCAAAGTGGTGCTGAATAACCACCGATTAAGCCGAGCACGGCCATCAAAGGCCCTTGGCGTAGAGAAAGCGCTAAGCTCGAAAATGCCGCGCCTGCCAAAATTACCAGTGATGCACTTGGCGATAAGAGTTGATAGAAGACAAACGCAAAGATCACCGTGCAGTAGATACCAGTTAACCCTGTTCCGGTAATAGCGGCAGGGACGTAAGTAAAGCCTTTCGCTCGTTCTGCTCGGTCTGGGGATTTCTGCTCGCGGCGATGGAACCATTCACCTGCTATCAAGGTAGCAAGAGAGATGGAGAATGCGATGGTCACGCGCATGATTGGTGAAAACTCAATGTGACTGCCAATCACTTGTACAAGGTAACCACCACCAATCAACATGGCGAGCGCGCCAACCCAAACCAACCAGTTTTCTTGGATGTTGGTCAGCAGTTTATTGGCTTGTTTCTCGAACACGGATTCACTGCTCTCCGCCAGCTCACCGATATGAACTTCATCGGCTGAAGGGAGGCTCGGTTCAAGAATTGGCTGTGGCGTTTGTTTCGCTGTTAGAGGCGTAACTTCCGACTTAGACTCCGGTGCAGGCGTTGGTTTATTGGGTTGTGTAGCGTTTTCAGTTGGCATTGGAACATGTTGTGACTGAGGGTCATCGTGTTGCTCAGGTTTAAAAGTCGGCGATGCGCCTTTCTCAAACCAACGCGCACGAAGCTCTTCCTGCTCTTTATGAAGCTGAGACACGTCGTCCTCTAGCTTCGATATTCGACTGACAGCTTTCAACGTGATGAGCATGGCGAAAATCGCCAAGATAACCGCTAATGAGATAAACAACTGCTGCACTCCCTGTCCTTGTTTCAGAATCCTTAACTTTGAGCAACTTAGCTAAGCTTAGTTCACTGTGTGCCAAGCTAACGCGATATACAACCGAGAACGATAGTTTTGAGATGGAGTCGCATATTTGGACGAACACTGGTAGAGCATTCACCCTAAACTCATCTTTTTAAAGAGTTAAAAGCCTTTTTGAGAAAGACTTTTTAAGATGTTGATTCATCTACAATATATCTTTTGGAACAACTGTCCTGAGTAGTACTCTGAGTCTTTTTATCATTGGTTCTTTATCATCAGGATTAAAGTCTTGGGTAATTCTCCAAGCATTCTCGGGCTTAATTTCCTCAGAAAAGGAATTATTCATTAACTGAGTAATTGTTGTTGAAGGAATGACGGTAATGCTCTCTGTATTTAAGTTTGCACTTCTTGGGTCAAAGTTATAGGTACCTATAACTGCTGTCTTGCCGTCAATCGTCATGCTTTTAGCATGGAGTGTGAAAATAGGCGTATGTTTCAACTTTTTATACATATGTTCAGTCATTACTTTCTGGCGAATTTTGGCGTCGGGTCTAAATTCATACAGACCAACACCTGTTTCCAGTAGAGCCTCACGATCTCTTTGATAGCCACTAAATGCCTCCAGATTGTCATTTGAGGCAAGGCTATTGGTAAGAATTTTGATGTCCACACCCTTATCGACCAAATGTTTAAGTAATGCTCTGTCTTGTTCTGTAGTAACTAAATATGGTGATTGAATATAGAGTGTATCTTTTGCAGTCTTTGCTAGCTCGGCGAGCCTTTTTTGAGTTGGGCTACCTCCACCTAAAAAGGTACTTCTGTCATTTTTTCCTGGCTCATCGGATAGGTACTCGACGTCATCTAGCCATAAAAACCTTCCTTCTTGGTATAGCCGTTCAAATGTTTTGGGAACATTGGCTATTTCTCTTTGAATCTCTGGGTGGAAGTTTGCACTATCACAAGCGTAGGTATGTAATGGTAGGTAATCAGGCTTTTCTTGGCCACTCTTTTGGCCAACAATATCTTCCACGGGCACACTAAGCTCATAATGCCAAAAGTCGTCAAAAGACTTTTTAATAGTATTTACTACTTGTCCTGCAAGAAAAACGTCACGATCGCGAAAGTTGAATTCGTGATCAAATCCAAAGTATTCATCAGCAATATTTCGACCGCCGGTGATGGCAAGTTGGTTATCAACAATAAAAACTTTATTGTGCATTCTCTGATTGAAGCCATGAAAGTCAAAAGCAAGGTTTCCGAGCTTTTGCACAATGTTCTTACCTAAATTGGCGTTTGGGTTATAAATTTTAATTTCAATATTCTCATGCGCAGCAAGAAATATGAGTTCCTCACCATCAGCTTCAAGCATAATATCGTCGACAAGAACACGTACTTTTACGCCACGTTCAGCGGCTTTTACCAAATAGTCAGTAGCGATCAACCCAACATTGTCAACGGAGAATATGAAGTATTGAATATCAATAGTTTTTTCTGCTCGCTCAGTCAACCACGCTCGTGACATCATTGCTTCTGCACCTTGTTCTAGAACATAAACACCAGTTTTTGAAGCCAGTTTTTGTTTAAAAGGTGTGAGATGGTGAGAAAGTGGTTTGGGTTCTTGCCCAGAGTTAACGCAATGACTCTGCTCCATAACAGCTGGTTGTGCAGTAGCTGCTTGAGAAATTATGAGGCTCAGCGCTAACCCCGCGCTTTTAGTCAAATTTTGGATTGGATTTCTTCTTTTTTGCATCTTTTGAAAGCTCCGACAGTTTATTTTTAAATTTTTTAGTTACCTTTCCACCTGTTAACTACAAGAGAATTATATTTGAAAAGCAATTAGTTATGGATAATATAACGAACAGATTTATTGTGGTTCTAACCTGAAGAGTAACTTAAGTAAAAAATAAAATTCTTTTGATTTTTTAATGCTCTGCTTATAACGACGTTTTCCTTCAAATTTATTGATTTTAGTGGCCTTCTAGGCTCATACATTCCATTGTATTTTTATGTGTTAGTGAATATAGAACTAGAATTTTACATACAACGTCGAATAAATTTGAGATGGAGTCGCATATTTGAACGAAAACTGGCGGAGCATCCACACTAAACTAATCTTTTTTAAAGAGTTAATCGGTTTTGGGTGAAAGCTCACCAGAACAATAACAAATTAGGTGATGATAAATGCAAGTGGGCAACGAAGCGCTGGTGCTGTCGGCGGTTGGGGTAATAGGTTTAGGTTGTCAGTGGTTAGCGTGGCGAATGCGCTTACCTGCCATTCTGTTCTTGCTGTTGGCGGGGATCATTGTTGGGCCGATCCTGCAATGGCTTAATCCAGACGACATTCTCGGGGATTTACTCTTCCCCTTAGTCTCTCTCGCCGTAGCAGTGATTCTGTTTGAGGGCAGTTTAACCCTTAACTTTAAAGAGATTCGTGGCGTGAGCGGCTCGGTGTGGAGCATTGTTTCTGTTGGCGCGATCATCTCTTGGGTCGCAACCAGTGTGGCGACGCACTATTTCCTTGGTTTTACTTGGGAGCTTGCGATTTTGTTCGCCAGTTTAACCGTCGTTACGGGCCCAACGGTGATCGTGCCATTGCTGAGAACCGTGCGCCCAAGTTCCAAATTAGCCAATATTCTGCGTTGGGAAGGTATATTGATCGACCCATTGGGCGCGTTGTTTGTGGTGATGGTGTACGAGTTCATCGTCTCGCACAATGCCGTTAATAGCGTCGAAGTGTTCGGCACCATCATTGCGGTGGGCTTGATCCTCGGTGTTGCTTCTGGTGCTGCGGTGTCTACCGTTTTGCGCAGAGCTTGGCTGCCGGAATATCTTCAGCCCTTCGCGGTATTGATGGTCGTGCTCGGTGTGTTCTCGATTTCTAACCAAATGGAATCGGAAGCAGGTCTACTGACTGTTACAGTGATGGGCATGTGGCTGGCGAACGCCAAGGGCATCAATATTCAGCAAATCCTGCACTTTAAAGAGCACTTAACCATTTTGTTGATCACTGGGTTGTTCATCTTCCTAGCGGCCCGCATCAGTCTTGATGATTTCGCGGCGCTTGGTAGCGGTGCGGTATTGCTGTTTGTTTTCATGCAGTTGGTGTCGCGTCCACTTTCGATTTTCGCTTCAACCATTCGTAGTAACTTAACCTTCAAAGATAAGCTGTTCCTCTCGTGGGTTGCGCCGCGCGGTATTGTGGCGGCGTCCATCTCATCTCTGTTTGCTATCAAGCTTACGGAATATGGTATTTCAGAAGCCATGCTGTTGGTGCCAATGACCTTCATGGTGATCATCGGCACGGTGGTGCTGCAAAGTGCGACGGCGCGTCCTATGGCTAAAGCGTTGGGTGTGGCTGAGCCTGCACCAAGAGGTTTCCTATTGATTGGTGCAAACCGAGTCGCGCAAGAGATAGGTAAAGCGCTGGCGAGATACGATCGCAAAGTTCTGCTCACCGATTCAAACTGGGACTACATTAGCCAAGTTCGCATGTTGGGCTTAGACCATTACTACGGTAACCCGATTTCTAGCCATGCTGATGAAAACCTGAATCTGATTGGCATTGGGCAAGTGGTGGCACTGACGCCAGACCAACACTTCAATATCATGGCATGTATGCAATTTGTCGGCGAGTTCGGCGAAGATAAAGTACATTGCCTGCAGAAAACCAAATCCAACGGCAATGAAAAACACTCGGTTGCGGAAGAGTATCACGGCAAATTGCTGATGGGCGGCAATGTCAGTTATACCCAAATGGCGAGTTTGCTGAGCCAAGGTGCAGAAATCAAACACACGAAGTTGAGTGAGAGTTTTACCTACCAAGATTACCTTGAGCACCACAAAGACAATTTGGTGATTCCGCTTTTCCATGTTGAAGAGAAAGGCAAAATTCAATTCTGTGATGATCCGGACCAGTTCATACCACCTACAACCAGCACGGTGGTGGCACTTATTCAATCTGTCGAGACTCAATAGCCTAAATGACATTTAGAACTGCCACTCTTGGCACATCGGAGTGGCAACATTGTTAATCGTTACCCAAGCTTAATAGAGCAGTGAGGCGCAGTGTTTTAAACGCTGCGCCTTAATATGATTCCTTAGTCATAAGGCTAGAGCCCACAAGGCTCGATTCGGTAAATAAATTGTTCAATTTCCGAATTTTCGCATTGACGGCAATGACAAGGATCGCAATACTGCGCGACTGTTTTACTTTAGGGTGGCATTATGGCTCCGCAATCTAATCGAAAAGACTTACATTTAGACGCTGTTTTACATCATGACATGAACATGAAAAGCAAAACGGCGGGCTTTGAGTCTGTCGAATTTGAGCATTGCGCATTGCCTGAATGTGACTTTAACGCTATCGATCTTTCTAGCGAGTTTCTTGGTCATTCATTGGCGCTACCGTTTTTAATCAGTTCCATGACGGGCGGCGCAAAAGACGCAGAAATCATCAACTGTCGTTTGGCGGAAGCGGCCTGTGAAATGGGCATTGCGATGGGGGTTGGCTCGCAGCGAGTAAGCCTAGAAGATAGCCTTCATTCAGGTTTGGGCAAAACCATTCGTGATCTCGCCAAAGGCGTGCCTCTGTATTCCAACTTGGGTGCCGCTCAACTGAGAGACAAACAACATCTCGACAACGCCCAACGTGCAGTCGACTTTATCCAAGCGGACGCTTTATTTGTGCATCTCAACCCTATGCAAGAAGCTTTTCAGCAGAATGGTGACCATGATTGGATTGGTGTGCTTAAATCGATTGAGCAGCTAAAACAGCGCATTGAAGTCCCGATGATCATCAAAGAGGTGGGCTTTGGCATCAGTGGTTCGGTAGCCAAGCAACTTGTTGAAGCGGGTGTGGATGCGATTGATGTTGCGGGCGCTGGTGGCACGAGTTGGTCTGCGGTTGAAGGTTACTGCCAAACAGACAACAAGATGCAGCGCGCAGCCGAATTGTTCCGTGACTGGGGCATTCCTACGGCTAAGTGTTTAGAGCAAATCCACGCTCAATACCCTAACTTACCTTTAATTGCCTCTGGTGGCGTGCATAACGGTTTAGAAGCCGCCAAAGCGATACACCTTGGTGCTAACCTTGTTGGCCAAGCTGGTGCGGTATTGAAAGCTGCAACAATCAGCACGCAATCTGTTGTCGACCACTTTGAACAAATGGCATTAGAGTTACGTTTAGCTTGCTTTGGTACAGGTTCTGCGAATCTTCGACTACTGACTCAAGCTCGTCGTCTTTAAACTTCATTACTTACATTCACTGACTTATCGATGCTGTTAGATTCTATTTGCTGAATTTTGCCTCCTGTACGGAGCAAGAGTCGATAAATTGTCGTTGGCTTAACACGAGCAGTGATATTTTGGGTATAGTTCATTCATTAATTAAAAGTGGAACCTGAATTTATGAAAAAACTGGTAATGCTACTGCTAGCGACAACAGCGCTAACAGCATGTTCTGACGAAGTAGGTACAGAAGCTTGGTGTAAAGACATGCGTGAAAAGCCAAAGACAGAATGGACAACAGACAACGCAGTTGATTTCGCGAAGCATTGTGTTCTGCAAGATGGCATCGGTAGCGAGCAGTGGTGTGAAGACCTAAAAGAAAAACCAAAAGGTGAATGGACGGCAAACGAAGCAACAGGTTTTGCTAAGCACTGCGTGTTCTAAATTGACCGAACAAAAAAAGAGAAAGCTGAGCATTACGCTCGGCTTTCTTGTATCTGTCTGTTGACTCTCAATTTTTCGTTCCATTTTTGCAAACCTGATTTACTTATCTTTATTTCGTCTTATTGGACTGACATGGTTGTCGTCATTCCAATAAGAGAAGGACTAAAAAATGGAAGTACTCAAAGGCTCATGTCTGTGTGGCAAGGTAAAACTCGAAGTGGCGGATGAATTCAAATACATGGGCAATTGTCATTGCTCTGAATGCCGTAAATTTACCGGATCCGATTACTCGTCAGCAGGTGGCGTTGCACTGGATAAACTGATTGTGATCGAGGGCACGGAACACATCCAAACCTATCAGAAGAGCGCCAATACCGAACTCTCATTCTGCCGTCACTGCGGCTCTAGCCTTTACTCGAAGAAGAACAACGGTATAGTGAATGTTCGTCTAGGCATCCTTGATGATACCCCTTGTGACAAACCCAGCTTTCATATTTTTGTGGGCTCTAAAGCACCGTGGAATGAGATTACTGATGACCTTAAGCAATTTGAAGCTGCGCCTAAGCTATAAGTTGGTTTAAGGCCGAGCGCTGCGCTAAATTAAAAAGCCTTTAACGTAGAGAGATAGAGCCATTCAAGAGAGTGGCTCTTTTCTTTTTTAAGGCCAACAACATCTAGTCTCTCTTTGTTGGTCAATCTGCAGTCAGAATTTTTGTAACTGTTTTATCTGTAAGTAAATCCGAGTGAAAGTGCGTCTTACATCTAATTTTGAAGGCGAGTGCTTATGATAGGCTCACGTCAATTGAGCAGCATACTCATTGCTATGAAGCACCTTTTTCTCTCTTCATTTCAAAGTGCTGCTCCCAGCATCAATTTATCTCGATACATTAGGACCCAACGATGGCGAAAGCATTAAAAATCGAATCAGGTCATTACTTAAATATGGATCATGTAATGACGTTCTCATTAGCGAATGAAACCATTGAAGTTATCTCGACCATTCAAGCGTTTACGTCGATTCATATTGGTATAAAAGGGAAGACAGATTACGCCGATTACTTTGTTTCAATTCAAGAGTTTCATCGAATTAAGCGAGAGCTTTGTGACTATATGGGAATCGACGAGCCAACGCTATTAATTGACTGATCACTCAAAAATGACAACAAAATTACAAGTACAGTATGCGGTGTTGCAACTTGTAGTCTAACTTTTAACAACCACTGGCTAGGGTGAGCAATAACACGGCGGCGAAGATCGTCCGTTCACCAAATACAATAAGGGACGTTATGTCTGATAAATACATCTCAATGATCCAAGACTTTTTTCAGGTGTTCGAAGCACTGAACCAGTACGTCTTGGATTCCTACGGTGAATTGGCAGCGTGGGAAACTCAATTGGTGAGGCTTGATATTGACCAAGGTGATAAAGAAAAGTCGTATGACGTAGCGCAAGTCGCGAGCATGCTTAACTTTTCGGAAGACGCAGTAAAATCATTCTTAGTGGTATACAGCTTCTTAAGTAATAACCTTTACGATCTCATTGGTAATCGTGAGTACGAAGATTGGGGTACGGACGGCAACAGCCTGCAAGTCGAGTATTCTGATCTGACGATCGAATCATTTGATGCAGACCAAATTGCTCCGCTGATGGAACGTCGCGTCTACTTCGAATGGACGTTTGATGCATTGCAACGTACCTACGATGAAATGATGGCAATCAGCCACGGAAGAATTGCCTGACAGGTTTAATGTTTACTTAAACACCTGAGTAAACATTAAAGCAAATGCAAAAGCCGCTCATTGTAGCGGCTTTGTTTTCGGGCTTTCAAACGTTTCTGTTTCCTCTTCTTACAACTCTTGAATTAAAATCTATCGGCTAATCACGTATTGTGATGATTAGCGATTTACTTGTTAGAAGAACAAATATGAAAAAGACAATCTCAACAATGGTTTTGGCAATGGCGTTGGCCGGCTGTGATGACGCAAGCAAAGCGATTGATACAGTTCAAGAGCAGATGGAATCGGTAGAAGACGCATTCAACCTTGATCAATTTGGTGACGCTGCTGAATCAGCAGAGGAGTTAGCGGCATCGGTTGAAGAAGCAATGAATGTGGATTTCAGTGATCCGCAGGCCTTAATTGAAGCAAAAGAACACATTGCCAATGCGTACGCTTGTTTGGTGGAGGCGTCTTCTGAATCGACAGTGGATAAGGTGATGGACAAAGTAATGTCATCCATTGGCAGCGAGGAAACCAAATCTCTGATTGAAGAGGGCATTGAGAAAGCACAAGCCGCAAAAGAGTGCGTGATGTAATCGCTCTCAGTGAATCAAACCGATGAAAAAGGGGATGGTGATATCCCCTTTGTTGTTTCTATTCGCCTTGCAACTCTTGTTGAAAATAGTCCATACAAAGCTGCTGAGCTTCCGGTTTAATACTGACTTGCTCGTTCTTTCCTAGACTTTAGTCCGTTACTTGAGCGAGTTATGGTGCATAAGCTGCTCGTCGATGCCTTTGAGTTTCATTTCATTCATGATGAAGTTCACTGTGTTCAACAAACGCTGCTCACCTTTCGGGATCAAGTAGCCAAATTGACCTTTGGTGAACGGGTCTTCACAACGAGCGGCTTCTAAACGTTCATCTGTAACTTGGTAAAACAAACCTTCAGGTGTCTCGGTAACCATCACGTCCACTTTACCTGTTGCGACGGCTTTCGGCACGTCTAAGTTATTTTCGAAACGAGTAAAGCTGGCCTTTTGTAAATTAGCATCGGCGAAGGCTTCGTTTGTACCGCCAATATTCACGCCTACACGCACAGAGGCTTGGTTTACTTTATCTAGGGTATTGTATTGCTCAGCTTTGCCTTTCGCGACTAAGAAGCACTTACCAAATGTCATGTAGCCTTGGGTTTGTTCTGCATTTAGTTGGCGCTGCATTTTGCGGGTAATACCGCCCATGGCGATGTCGTACTTGTTTTGGTTTAGATCGGTAAGCAGCGCTTTCCAAGTGGTACGAACGATTTCTAGCTCTACGCCAAGTTCTGCTGCTACGTGCTTCGCGACATCAATATCGTAACCAGAGTAGGTCTTGCCATCGTAGTAAGAAAACGGTTTGTAGTCGCCCGTGGTTCCGACACGTAACGTGCCTGATTTTTGAATATCTTCCAGCTTATCGGCTTGAGCCACGCCGGAAAGCGCCAGCGCTACGGAAGCAAGTAAAAGTGTTGTTTTTTTCATTGTCGTTGTTTGATGTGTTGTGTTGTGTTCGTTTGAACACTCAAAGTAACAGGAAGTATCAGAAAAAGAGATCAAACCAATAAGAAAAAACACGATATTGAAGAAAAAAATAGCGACATTGAATGTGATTGCATTTGCTAATTTATACGTATGAAAAGCAAACTTTTTCTTATGAATGGCAGAGCGTTATGAATCGAGTTCACCCTAAAAAGTTACTTCGCAGCAAATGGACTGCGACCGAGCCTGTAAACAAAGAGAAGCACTTCATCATTTCAGAAATGGAGTTTGATGAAGAAGGCAACGTCGTGAGATGCGTGATTGAAGCGGTTATGACCAAGCGAGAACGCGAGCTAGATTGGCATGATTTGAAAGACACGCAACAATGGCGACAAGGATGGAAATAACCATGGTGTGATGACCAAAAACGAGATGGAGTTAGAAAAGTCACCAAAATCAATAGGCTCGTGGTAGAGACTTTGCTATTAATTGATGAAGGTTTTTATTTATGTTCTAAGGGAACGCCATGATCGATTTCGAAAACTCATCGATATTCAAACTCAAGCCGATTGAAACCTCAAAGGTACGTGAGGATTTCCATAAATTCTTAATTGATGGAGAGAGCGTTTTCGCAGGATTCAAAACGGTGCGTGACCAAGTCGTGTTCACCAACAAGCGCGTCATTGCAGCCAATGTGCAAGGGATTACGGGATCAAAAGTCGACTACACTTCTTTGCCATACAGCAAGATCAATGCGTTCTCGATTGAAACATCTGGTACGCTTGATCTGGATTGCGAGATTGAACTATTCCTAAGTGAAGTAGGCCGAGTGCGCTTTGAGATCAGAGGCTCATTCGACTTGGTTTCTTTCAACAAAATGATCAGTGAGCATGTTCTCGCCTAGGCATTTTTACAGTGACTAAAAGACAGGCCAAAGACAAGGAGTCAGTATGGCAGCGCGAAGTGATTTGAAAGAGAAGAAGAGTAAAGGGAATTCAACATCGACTCAACATCTTCTGGCTATATTGGGATTTACGGCCGGTGTGATCTTTTATCTGATGATTCGTTAATCTGAGCTTCGATACTTAACGCTTCAGAGTTCAAACACCACCTTCAAAGGGAGCCCTCACGGCTTCCTTTTTCATTCCCCTCATTTAGTTTATACCTTTACAGAGATAAATCGTCGCTTAAGGTCACTTAATGATATGAGCGTGCTTGCGTAATGATTTGTCGCACGATATTTTCACCTTCTGTTAGGTAAAAGTAGCATTTCCATCGTTTAGGGATGTTTGCTATTACCGAGCAATTTGATGTTTGAATGGCGATATGAGGTGAGTTATCGATACCCAAATTTATGATGTATTCTGCTCTGAGGATGCGCAAGGTAATCCTTGTGGCGTAGTGTTTTTGTCTGAGTGGTTGAGTGACTCAGAGATGTTGGAGATAACTCAAAGTATCGGCCAACCTATCACCTCATTCCTTTGTTGTGTGGATGGGCGTTGGTGGATTCGTTGGTTTTCTTTGGCCAGTGAAATCAACTTGTGTGGTCATGGCAGTATGGGCGCTGGCGCGGCGTTGATTGCTCATCTAAACCAACGCTCTGTTAAGTTGCACAGTAATTATGGGGACATCACCATTGCTAAGCATGGCACTCAGTACCAAATGGCTTTGCCTGCATGGGATGCCAGTCCTGTTCCTGCCAGTTTAGATTTACAGTTATTAAACATAGAGCAATCTGGTGTGCAAGTGTTAGATGTTGTCACTACCCGAGATCTTGTGGTGGTGTTAGCGTCTGAGCAGCAAGTGAAACAGTACCAGCCGGATTTTGAGCGCCTATGCCAAATCCGAGACTTTCATGCTGTGATGGTCACCGCTCAAAGTGGGCCTAACGATTATGTTTTGCGTTACTTTGCGCCCAAAATCGGCATCAATGAGGATATCGCAACAGGGTCAGCACAGTGCTCACTCGCTCCCTATTGGTTTAAGAAGTTGGATGTAGATAACCTCAATGCGAGTCAACTTTCCTCAAAAGGCGGCTTTTTCCAAGTCGCGAAACTCAGCTCTGATACGTTAGTGATATCTGCATCAGCGCGATTAAGAGAGCAGTAAAGCTAACGAGTTACTCCAAGAAGAACCACAAAAAGCGCAATGATCTCATTGTCGCCAAATGACAAGACAAGGCGCTTTCTTTTCTTTACCTTCCAACCAAACTCAATGTGGTAAGGAGAAAGATGATGGTGGGTTCATTCAAGGGCGTTCCGTTAGTCAGGGCGACATGTGCCCATGGTTTAGGTGAGCTTTTCAAAGAGCTTGATATTGATACTCATCAATTGATTCAAGTAACCGGAGCCCCAGATGATGTTCAAAAAAGAGAGTTCGAGTTCCTACCTGAAACGACATTAAAAAATCTCATTTTGACATTTGGAGAGTCTTGCTCGACAGAAGATTTTATCCTTACGATTTGGACTAAGTGCCGAGAGCTCTATATACCAAAGGTATTGGAGAACTTACATCTCGTACCAAGCATGACAGTGGCTGACGCCATTGAGGCCTTCTGTCGATTCATCCGAAAATACTCCAACAATGCTCAATTTTGTCTTGAGAGATACCATCATCATACTTGGTTTGCGCGGTACAAAGAGGGAGAAAACGAGCCGTGGTATAAGTATGCGGAGGTGTTCAGTATCATCTTTATGGATGAACTGGTCGCCGCACTTTCAAACTCTCGTCAAAAAACCATGAATGTGAGTTTGAAAAGTACTGAGATGGAGCCGTTTTTCACCTGTCCGCAGCTCCTGCATATTCAGTTTTATACCAATCGTGCTGCAACCGGTATTCAGCTTGATGATGCTATCCTTAACAAAGCGATTTTTATGCCCAAAAAACAAAGACGGGAGAGGGCAGCTACGCTTTGTGAGGTCCCAGAGTCTTTTCTATCTTCGTTTCGATTTGCAATTCAGCCTTATATCTCTGTTGGCCGACTTTCTATTCTCGATGCGGAACGTATTTTGGGGGTTCCGAAGCGGACTCTACAACGACGCTTGCACAAGGAAGGAGTGACCTATAGTCAGATTGTTGAAGAGCTGCTATTGGAGAGAAGTCTGCAATTATTGAGAAACTCTCGCCTGTCTATCACGGCTATCGCATCTTCTTTGGGTTATACCGATACAGCAAACTTTACTCGATTTATTCGTCGAAGAGTGGGCATGACCCCTTCAGCCTATCGAAAGCTTAACTCTTCGCGTCAGACATAGTAATAACCTGAGGTGCTGCGTTTCATCATTGCCACAACTTGTTCCATTTGATGGCACAGGATGACAAGTTATATTTCTCTCGATCAATAAGATGAAGGGCATTGAAACTAAAGAGAGAGAAACGAATATGTCCCATCGATTCCACGAATACCGTTCACCACTTTCCCAGTCCTTCGAGCACGCTGTTGAATACTTAGAATCACTAAATGAACGACCAGTAGACAAGTGCGTGACGTCTCAGGAGTTAAGAAAGGCCATTGGGGGAACACTTCCAACGACACCAACAGATCCATCCACTGTGATTAACGAGATGGTAAAAAATGTTGATGCAGGTCTTATCGCAACAGGTGGTCCGCGTTTCTTTGGTTATGCTATTGGTAGTTCTTTTCCTGCATCTTTGGCGGCAGATTGGTTGGTGAGTGCGTGGGACCAAAACGTCCCGTACTACGTTGCTAGCCCTGCGCTATCAGTGGTTGAAGAGACCGCCGCTGAGTGGATGACTCAACTGCTTGGTTTGGCTCCCAACTGTGGCATTGGCTTTACCTCTGGCGCGCAGGAGGCAATTTACACCAGTCTTATCACAGCCCGTAATGCGCTCTTGCTACGTGCTGGTTGGGATGTTGCCAACCAAGGCATGTACGGTGCACCACGTATTAATGTGGTTGTCAGTGACCAAATCCACTCAACGATTAAGCGAGCACTTTCGATGATTGGCATCGGTTTGGAAAACATTGTTAAGGTGCCGACCGACGACAATTTACGCATCATTCCAGACAATCTAATGGAAACGATCACCGCACTGGAAGGTCCAACGTTAGTTTGTGCGCAAGCAGGTTGTATCGACTCTGGTGCTTTCGACCCTTTCCACGCTTTGGCTGATGCCGTCGCTGCTCATGGCAATGCGTGGCTGCATGTTGATGGTGCGATTGGTCTATGGGCAGCAGCAAGTGCCAAACATCGTTACCTGCTTGATGGTATTGAGCGGGTAGATTCGATTGATACCGATGGCCATAAATGGTTCAACATGCCATATGACTCAGGCATGGTCATCGTAAAAGATGCGGGCTTGCTTTCTCAAGCCATGGGGGGGAGCAATATGGGCGACTACCTCAATGATGCAATGGACAAGCCTGATCGTAATGCGATCAACTTTGGTATTGGTGCTTCGCGACGTGCGCGCGGCGTGCCTGTGTACGCTGCGTTTAAGTCGCTAGGAAAACAAGGCATTGAAGAGCACGTTGATCGTTGTACTTTGCTGGCACAACACATGGCAGAAAGACTTTCAACGGTAGATGGCATTACTATTTTGAATGATGTGGTGTCTAATCGCTTCTCAGCGCAATTTGGTGAAGGGGATGAGGCATATCGGAATGAACTGACGGCGCGTGTGGTTCATCGACTGCAGCAAGAAGGAACGCTTTACCCTTCTACTTCGGGTTACAAAGGACTGAAAACTATGTTGTTCTCAGTACTAAGTTGTCATACCTGCTTGGAAGATATTGAACTATCAGCTGAGAAGATCATTGAAGCTTATCTGACTGAAAATGAGCTAATGAACGCTGAATAAAGCCGGTGGCTTTGCCTCCTAAATGAAAACCCAGCCTCGACGCTGGGTTTTTTATTTCTGGTCGATTTCTTTAGGCATGCAATGACAATTAATCACTCTTTGCTTTCCTTATTCTTTTTGAATCACTTCTCCGATTCAATAAGGATTCAGATATGAAATCAAAACCACTCACTCTTCTCTTTGGATTATTCATTTCCTTTGGGCTAGCTATGCTTAATGGCTGCTCAAGTGCGACGCCCTTAGATAGCCACCTCATCAGTGCCTCGGGGTTAGATACAGCCTTCTTAATAAGTAAAAAGGCTAGCTTGTTAGGGGAGATGGAGTACTCCAAAGCAGACACCAAAAGTAATGCTGCGCTTAACCAAACCCAAACCAGTATCAAAGTATTTAAAGATGACCAAAACACACTAACACTGGCCCAAGTAAAGAGCTGCAACAATTGCAATTATCAGCTAGAACGTAGACAGAAAGGTGTATTGTTTCCCGTTGGTGGTGAAAACCAACACACTTACATCGGTAGAAAGAAGTTAGAAGACTTGTACTCGGAGCATCCGGTTTATGTGGACAAGATTCGTTCTTTTATCACAGCTAACCCATCGCTAGAAGCGCATGAAGAAGCGTGTCTTGACGTGCTAGCTATCTACTCAAAAACCAGCCGTATCGAGGTTGGAACCATCACCAGCTGTGCAACGCCGCTAAAAAGTCATTCGATTAAAAATGTGCAAATGGTGCCTCTAAGCTAGCGTTTCTGCTGGATGGGCAAAAGTGCAATCGCATCATGCTTGAAGTTACACCAGAAAGAAAAAATACAGGAAGCAGACGAACGCCAGTAGCGTCGCTGAAAGTACAGGATAGATGATGTAAGAATCATGGTTGCTGGTACGCTGGTAGCAGAACGAAACCAGCAAGATATTATAAACCACGAGCAGTAGGCTAATCATGGTGCCGCTGTTAAGATTGAGGCTTGATAGCTGAGTGAGAAAAAACGCCAACAATAGGTAGTCGAAAATGATCAGCCAGAGAAAGGCTTTTTTAAGCGAGTCATTTTTTGATTTATTGGGCGCGGGTACGGGCATATCGAACTCAACTAAACAAATTTCAGCAATATTATCGTTGGAAATAAAAGGTCACGCAGAGGGTAGAAACTGGTGACCTTTTAGGGGGTTAGAGGTCTTGAATCTGAGCTTTTTGATCGCTCGGTTCGACCGAGTAACGAATCACTTCTTGCCTAATGACGGGCTGATTAAATTCCGCTTGTTGCTTGGCCTTTTGTAACTCACTGCCTTCTTGATTGCCAAAGAAGGTTTCCAAAACTTGTGCCGCTGGCGTAGTCAGAATAAACAACTCGATTCGACGGTTTTCGCTAGAGTCGGGCTCTTCAGGGTTCAGTAACGCCCGATCCGACATTCCCGTCACTTGCATAACGCGATCATCTGGCATGCCACCTTCCACCAAGGTATTTCTTGCCACATCAGCACGAGAGGCAGACAACGCCCAGTTTGATTGTCGACCAAAACGCTTCTTGAACGGTGTCGAATCAGTATGACCACTGATGATCAATGGATTGCTGATGCGTTCAAACACGGGAGCAAGCGCAAGTAATAAGTCTTCAAAGAAAGGGGTCAACTCAGCGCCGCCGCGGCTGAACATGTGCTGCTTGTAGTCATCTTGCAAAACAATACGCAGACCTTGCGGTGTGATGGTGACATTAACGTTACCCTGCGCACTGATTTGCCCGACGACTTCATCAATTACTTTAGCCAGCAGAGCAAGTTGCTCTTGAGTGTCGAAATTGCCCGGGATAAGTGAGTCTATCTCTGGGCCATCGCCGTCCCCTTGAAAGAACGAGCTGACGACATGGTTGGAGTTGTGTTTACTTGGCACAGAAGAGTCCTGTGCCAAGTCGATAGGAGAGATACTTTGTGAGGTATCGAAAGGGTTGCCGTAACTCTTATCAAAAACGCTCGAACTATGAAGGTGCGCCACAATGGCTTTGCGCTCTTCCTTGTCGACCACTTGCATGACCCAAAGGACAAGAAACAGCGCCATCAACGCGATCATGAAGTCGGCAAACGCGACCTTCCACGCGCCACCATGAAACTCATCATGGTTATGTGCTTTCGCGCGTTTGAACACCACATGCTCTTGTTTTTGCATTATCCCTCCTGTTCAGCTAGCCACTTCTCCATTTGGTTGAAAGTTGGTTTGATGTCTAACTGAATGTGTTTACGGCCAGCGTCGATAGCGAGCAATGTTGGTTTCTTCGCTACGTAAGCAACCAAAGTGGCGCGTACACACTCGAAAGCCGTCATGTTTCGTCTAACTCGTTGAGCCATGGCGTTACTGAGTGGATCTAAACAACAGTAACAACCGAAAATACCAATGAATGTACCAACGAGGGCGGCGGCAACGTGATAACCAATCAGTGCAATTGAGCCGTCAATGGCTTGCATGGTGATGATGATGCCACCGACTGCCGCAAGAATACCGAACCCAGGAAGAGCCTCTGCCGTGCGCTGCATAGAGCGTGAAGGCAAAAGCATCTCGGTTTGAATCGCTTCGATTTCTTGTTCTAACAGTCCCTCTAATTCATGAGGCGACATTTGTCCCATTGCCATTAAACGTAAATTGTCGGTAATGAAAGAAATTAGACGATGATCGTTACTGACTTTTGGATAAGCGAGGAAAATTGAGCTCTGCTCTGGTGATTCAATGTGCGAATCGAGAAACTTAAAACCGCGGCTGCGTGCGGTTTCGAGTAGGTTATTAAGCAGCGCCATCAGCTCCATGTAGTACTCATACTCTTGACGCGGGCCAGAGATGGTCGCACGTACTTGCTGACGCATTTCTTTTAACACTTGGGGCGGGTTGCCAATGATCAGTGAACCTGCGGCCGCACCGATGATGATCAAAAACTCGGCTGGCTGCCAAATTGCACCTAGGTTACCGCCTGCCCACATGTACCCGCCGAAGACACACATCAGGACGGTAATGGCTCCAAAAAACTTTTGCATCTTGTGACTCCTAAGAGGACATTAATTGGTTGAGTTGTTTAAGCGCTTGTTTGTGCAACTGACAGATGCGAGGTGGTGTCAGGTCGAGCACGAGCGCGATTTCATGGAGGTTGAGTTCGTGTTGATAGAACAAGGTGAGCAAGAGCTGATCGCGCTTCGACATTTTGCCAAGTGCGGTGTCTAAACTACGACGAATGTGTTCATGTTCCATACCGTCGTATTGGCCGCCGAAGTGGCTGTCTCCACCTGTTTCCATCAGTTGATCAAGGCTTTGCATTTCGCCCGCCAGTGCTGCATTTTGACGGTTGTAGAAGTCTTGCTCGTCAGTGCCAAGCGCTTTGATGATTTCAGCATCGGTCGGCATTCTGCCCAGCGCACGAGTGAGGTCTCGGGTTACGTCGTTCAACTCATGCGCTTGTTGGCGGGTTTTGCGAGAGCGCCAATCTAAACGGCGAAGCTCGTCCAAAATCGCGCCACGAACACGACAAACCGCAAAAGCGGGGAAGTGTGGGTCATCCACATCCCCATAACGACGTCCAGCTTCGACAAGCGCTATCAAACCAATTTGCTGCATGTCTTCAATACTGCAATGAGAGGTCGCGTGAACGCGCAGCTGGTTGACCACGCGTTTGACCATGACTTGATGACGTTGCAGCAAGGCATTTTCATCAATTGGGCAAGACGGAGTATTCACTTCCTCCGTCGCGGTATAACTTTCCTGTAAGTTCATCTCCAACATAGCTGTGCTCCGTTATTGCACAACGTATTTGGTCAGCAGAACATCATCGATATCGCGAACGATGTCAGTTTTTGCAAAGGCCAGTAGTAGGGTTTCCTTCACTTCGCTTTGCAGAATATCGATAGCGCCCGTTTGTTGAAGCTCATCAAAGGTTTTGTCACTGAACAGTTTTAACAGCGAGTTTTGTACCATTGGCATGTAAGCATCGATGTTCTTCATGCGTTCAGGACGGCGTGTTTCCACGGCAAGCTCAAGCATCACAAAGTGCGTCTGCTTTTTGCCTTTGATGGTCAGAACCACTTTGTCTAAAGGATGAAAGCTTGGGCCTTTCGTCGTCGGTTGCTCAGCAGTCAGGAAAGCCAGCGGAGAATCTTCTAAGAAAGTGCTCACGCTCGACTCTGATGAAGAAGACACCGAACTTTTGTTGAGGTACCAAATACCGCCTACCACAGTGGCAGCGGAAACGAGGGCACTGGTGATGATCATGGCGATAAACAGGGCGATCATTTGTTGTTTGGTCATAACCTTTTTCCTCGATGTTTAATTAGGCTTGAGTGTTCAGCCAATGCTCTGAATAGTTTGTTGTTGTATGTGTTTGAAATGCGTTGGTTTCACGCGCAGCGAAGATGTTTGCCTCTTCTTGAGCACCATCATGTGCTTGTCTTTCTTGACCTTGGTCCGAACCTACGTTGACATCTACATGCACAAAGTTTTGTTCTTGAAGCTCGGTGCGAAGGCGCTCAGATACTTGCATCAAGGCTTCACGAGTTGCAGCAGTATTGGCGTTGATTTGCACGCTCAGGCGGTCACCTTCCACGCGTACCAGCAAATCCAACTTGCCCAGTTCTGGTGGGTCGAGGCGGATCTTGGCTTCTTGTAGGTTTTGCTGAGCCTGCAAAGTCACGCGGTCTTGCAGTACTTGCATCATCTGCTCGCCCCATCTACCAGAGCTGGTATCCACGCGAACGGCCGCCCATTCGGCACCTTGAGCTTGAGTCGCTGCCAGTGGTGAGGTTGGGTTCGAATGCGGCGCTGCTCCTGTTGTTTGCGCTTGTGAGCTGGTCACTAGTACTTGCCCTTGAGCGGGTTGATTAAGCAGAGTTTGCAAGTCCGAAGCCGACACCTTTAGTGTGCTCGTTGAGCTGGTTTGAGGGGCGTTTTGGCTCTCTTGCACTGTGGCGTTAAGCATTAGGTTTGCTTGGTTTCCGACATTTGTATTTTGAGACACCTGGCCTGCCGATACTTGCGCAAGTTGGTCGGTTTCGCCTTGCTTAAGCGCGGTTTTGCTCATTCCTTGGATGAGGACTTGCGCTTGAGTGGCGAGATCCGTGGTAGCAGGAACCGCAGTCAGTAACGCGCCATCAGGGCTGACTTCAGCGTTGAGTTCCTGTGTGTCAGCTTCTGGTGGGGTAGCTTGCGTCGGTAAGGCTTGTGCATTTAAACGAAACCCCGCAACCACAAGAGGTGCGTTGGTTTGGCCCTGTTGATTTACCGAGGTTGCATCGGTTTGCGAAAAGCCTTGCTCTGAACGCGCTTGTGAGATTTTGCCAGCTGATGACGACTGAGAAGGCGCATTTGCAGGCACTGAATTGGTTACCATCATTGCGTGAGCTCCATCGTCATCGCGAGCTGATAAGCCATGGCACGTTCTTGTTGATCGTTCACCATATTCATCTCTTGTTTTAGCTCGCTGGTGGCTTTTTCCAATGCCGTGAACGCGCACGCATGCACGGCTTTTGCTCGCTGAATTTCCGGTGCGAGTTTCGGATCTTTCAAAAATGGCTTATGGCTGATCAGCAGTTCACGCAACTGTAAGTCGTAGCGTTTAAGCGCTTGCCAATCGGCCGTTTTAGTCGCGATTTGGATCAGTTTTGATAAGTGGCGAAATCGCTCTGGCGACACTTTATGCTTGCTGTCCAAAATTCATCCATCCTTCTCGTACGTTACCCATCACGCGCTCTACGTTGTCTAAACGTGCTGCGTCGTTCTGTGTGCTGGCGTAATACAACTCGACTTGGCAGAAGTCATAGAGCTGACGTAAGTTTTCCGCGATTTCGCCACCGTTTTCGTCATCTAACGCACTGCTTAAGCCGATAAGGATGTTCATGCACTTGTTAATGCTAACGCCTTTTGCTTCTAGGCGGCTCGCGGCAAGGTGGCCACGAATACGTTCAATTTCATCGAGTAACCCATCGATCAACATAACGACGAGTTGGTGTGGGTTGGCTGATGCTGCTTGCGCATCAAGATCGACCTGTTGGTATGAGTCGTAGCCGGAATCCATTAGCATGAGTACTTCTCCTAAAGCCTTAACCAAACATCGACATGGTTTGGTTCATTTGCGTCATTAAGGTGTTCATTTGAGTAAACTGGGTGAGGTAGCGGTTGTACGACATCTCGTACTTGCGTTCTAAAGTGGTTTGTTTGTCTTCAATTCGGTCTAAGTTGGCTTGCAGCGCATCTTTGCGAGAATTGAACGTGCCTGAAGAGAACTTCAAGAATGGTTCTGCCATGTCATCAAGCGAGTCGAGCAAGGCGCCATCACCGTTAAACATGGTTTCTAGTGCAGCACTGTTGTTCTTCTGTGCTTCGGCAAACTTATCCTGATCGACTTTCATTTTGCCGTCACGATCAATAGTGATGCCGACTTCACTTAAACGCATACCACCATGCTCTCCACGAACGAGCGTATTCAATTGGCTCTCAATAGAGCGCAGGGTAGGGTCACTGGCGAGCACACCACGAGCTTGGTCTTCGCCGCCGATTTGAGTGTACTCATCTAAGGTCGAAATCAATGCGTTATAGGTATCGACAAACTTGGTGATTTGTTCTTTCGTTCCCTCGCTATCTGCGCCTACTTCCATTGAGATCGGCGCTTCTCCTGAGGTTTGTGCTTTGGTGACGGTGATGTCGACACCATCAATCACGCCTTCAAAAGTATTGCTAGAGTTGGTGAGCTGAAGTCCTGTGCCTTCCGCGCCAAGCCAGATAACAGCATCTTGTGGTTTGCTGATTTCTGTCGTGTTGGTGAACGCATCTTCAAACCAAGCTTGTCCTGTTCCCGTCGCATTGACATTGATGGTGTTTGCCACGCCTGTCTCGGTACTAGAGAGCATTAAGTGTGTTTGTCCGTTTGAGCGAACAAGTGTGGCATTTACGCCTGGGTTATCAGGGTTGTTGTTGATTGCACTGACTAGGTCTGTCACGGTCGCTTTGCCATCGCCGTCGGTATCTACCGTCGACATATCTAACGTCATAGTTTCACCGTTGATGGTGAACTCTAGAGTGCCTGTAGTCGGAACTTCCGTTGAGGCATCTAGATTTGCTGGCATGCCAGTAGAGATTTGGTGTGACGTTGCGACTTGCTCAACAAAGATCTGGTAGTTACCGACTAACGCGTTCGCATCGGCACTCGCGGTGAAAAAGCCATCTTGAGAGGTCGTTGCCGTATTCTTGATGATGCTGTTTGTGCTGCTGTTCATCTCGTTAACCGCAGTGCGGAACTCACGTAGTGCACTTTCCACCTTACCTAAAGCAGTAAGCTGCGCCTGGTATCGATCGGCTTGCAATTGGTAGCGCTGTTGAAATGGCTGAACATCTAACGTGGCGAACTGGGTTGCCATAGTAATTGGATCTAACGAACTCATGAGGTCGCTCCCTCTCTCATCTGTATTTGGCTTTTGTTGTGCCAGTAATAAATACTCAATCGCAAGATGTGTGCCTGATGTTTATATCTATATAAAACAGTATCTTACGATATTTTTTGTTAGTTGGGAGGAAGCGCTTTTTCCACCTTGTTGGTTCCGCTTTCCCCTTGATGGTTAAAGGGGTTTCCCAAATAAAACAGGCGACCAAAAAGGCTGAAAGATTTAATCCAATGGAGGAAAGAAAGAAGAGGTATGGGGTTGTATGCATAACGAGCAGAATTCGGCGTTTACTGCTAAAGGATTCAGATTTTTCTGACCCTGTCTGAATGCAAAGGTTTGCTATCTTATGCCCCTGCAATTTTTGTGGTTGCTAACGTCTGGCTATTCCCCCCAATTCGACTAAAAAGAACGACAGTAATGAATGAATTTGTTTTACGACTGATGAAGTGTGCCCGTGCGTATGAGGCTTTCATTGGCACTAAACTACGCAGTAAACAGAACATTAATGCCGAAGAACTGGCGAACATCCGCATAGAAGCGATCTCTCGATTCCCCGAACTCAAAGCGTATCAACCTCATCGAGGAGTAGAGTCCGCCGAGTTGGAGTTGTTCAACAAGGTTTTGCACAACACCATGCTAAAAGCCGGTTTCCGTATTCCTGCTAGCCACACCAACGAAGCCACTTCCATCTACATCCGTCGCTAGAATTCTTTTCCAAACGCTTTTTTGCAGACAAAGAAAAAGCCTCCCGGATGAAGGGGAGGCTTTGAGCTTTCGGACGAACTAAATTTTGCGCGTTGTTAGCGAATAGAAAGGTTCTATTAACGCAGTAGCGACATTGCCATGCCTGGCAGCTGGTTAGTTTGAGAAAGAACTGTGGTACCTGCTTGCATTAGCATTTGGTTCTTAGTCATGTTTGAAGATTCAACTGCAAAATCTGCGTCAGTGATACGGCCTTTCGCTGCAGATGTGTTCTCAACCATGTTGCTTAGGTTCACTACTGTGTGGTCTAGGCGGTTGATTGTTGCACCCAATCCAGAGCGTGCTGCACCTACTTCATCAATAGCTGTAACTAGAGCATCCATAGCTGCGCTTGCATCACCACCGCTGCCAATGTCTAGGCCTGGTACTGTTGTTTTTAGAGCAGTATGTGCCGCTGCAACGTCAGTATCTACTGTTGTTGCTAGGTCTAGAGTTTCTGCAGAAGAAGAACCGATTTGTAGAGTAAGACCACCCGCTTTAATACCAGCACCAGTAATCAATGTATCGCCAGCGTATTTGGTGTTATCCATGATGTTTTGTAGCTCAGTACCTAGTTCTGCAAATTCTTTTTGAAGAGCATCTTGGTCTTTTGCTGTGTTTGTGCCGTTTGCAGACTGAGTCGCTAGGTCGTTCATACGGTACAGAATGTTAGTTGCTTCATCGAAAGCACCTTCCGCTGTTTGCAGCATAGACGTACCGTCTTGTGCATTACGCATCGCTACACTCATACCGCGAGTTTGAGCTTCTAAACGGTTAGAGATTTGTAGGCCAGCTGCATCGTCTGCTGCTGAGTTGATGCGGTAACCAGTGCTCAAACGCTCCATTGCAGTGTTAAGTAGGTTACTAGTGTTGCTTAGCGTGTTTTGAGTAACCAGCGAAGCGTAGTTAGTGTGCATTGATAGAGCCATAATCTGTTCTCCTTGATTGTTCAATGTGGGACTATCGCCCCGCTCACTAACTAGAGGCGGTCGGTTGGTTTTAATGATTAATTGGAAATTTAAAAATTTTTTCGAAATCGCCTAATTTGATGATTTTTGGTGATGTCTATTCCAGAAAATCCGCATTTTAAGGCTATTCAGACTTAAAAAAGGGCGAGTTCTTATTGCTGAACTCGCCCTTTATCGTTATCCCAGTTTATTCATCGTCGAACGATTTAAACGACAATGAGGTGGGAATATCACTGAAATAGCCGAAGTAATAACTCGCACCAAGTAAGCGGTAGCGATTGAGCTCATTTTGGCTTGCGACTCTCCCGGCTACCCAAGGAAATTGGTTGCGACGCAGAAAGCGCGCTATAGGTAGGAACGCGTGCTGATCTTGTTTGTTTTCCATGGTGACGGACAGCTTGATCATGTCGGGTTCAAACTCAGCGATGCGCTCGAAGTGTGCTTGGCTGGTCGCGATTTCAAACCATAAGGCATACGCATTGTCTTTCAGTTGCTCAACCAAAGTGGTGACTCGTTCGTGCAGACACAGGGCTTCATCGGCCTGCAAAGAGGGTACCACATGCTGAAATGCCGCCTTGTGGAACTGAATCATTTGATTCAAAAAATAGCCGCCTGCCTGCCACAACAAAGCGTCAACACGAATGGGCACGACGACATTGCTGATAAGGTCGGGATGAAAGGTCTCAAGTTGGAACTGTGTTTGGCGTAGCGCTAAATACAAGCTGTAAAAATCTAAGCAATATTGCATTTGCTCTGACAGTTCAAACTGATAGACACTCTGTTCGCCGCGTAGGCCAAAGCGTAGAGTGAGGTGTTGGTATTCCACCTCGCCAGTTTTGGTTTCACGGATGGCCTGACAGGCGTGTTGAATGTCATTGTGTTTAAGTGCATCAAACACCAGTTGGTCGTCGTCCGTGACAATGTGTTGCAGTGCGAGATCGCACAAATAGTCGTACATCGCTTTTGTTGAGATGAGATTAACCAAGGTTTCCTACCACGTTGATCTGTTTGTTTTCTGGAATTTCATTGTAAGACAGTACCGCCAATCCTTGGGTAAAGGTACGTGCGTATCGTGCCAGCAATGGGCGCAGTTGAGGCATGACCAATAAGATTGGCGGCAGCCCTTGTTGCTTCAATTGCTGACGAATTAAAGGCAAGTTCTGTTGGAACTGGCTAAGAATGTTTGGCTCGATTGGGAAACTATCGAGCATGACAGCGCCTGCGGCTTGTGCTTGTTGTAACGACGTCATTAGCATCTGTTCAAGTTCATCAGACAAGGCGTAGACGTTCAGTTCGTTTTTCTGACCTGCGACTAAGTTAACCAAGGTTCGCTTAAGTGCGCAGCGAACATCCGCCGCGAGTAAAATCGGATCTTTGGTGTTTTCTGAAGATTCCAACATGGTGTTAGCGATGGTGCGAATGTCTTTCAATGGCACTTGGTCGAGCAGAAGCTGACGGTAAACCTTAAGTTGCTGTGCTGGCGTTAGTGCAGCGGCTAAGGCTTCAGCCAATTTTGGCGCTTGCGCCGTAAGACGTTGAGTCATGGCTTCAACATCGTCATGGGTAAACAATTCAGCCAAATTGGTTTTCATGATTTTGCTGATGTGTGTGGCGATAACCGTGCCATCATCAACCACTTGGTAGCCCATGTTCAGCGCTTTCGCTTTGTCTTGATGTTCAATCCAAACCGCAGGCAGTTGGTAGGCTGGGTCACTGCCAAGAATACCATCCACTTCGCCATAGGTTTCACCCACGGCAATCGCCATCAAACGTTCTGGCTCGATAAAGCCTTGCTCAATCACTTCGCCGTTCAGAGCAATAGTGTATTGGTTCGGCTTTAAACTTAAGTTGTCGCGGATACGCACTTCCGGAAGTAGAAAGCCCACTTGTTCGGATAGATTACGACGAACACCGCGAATACGCTGCGCCAAAGGTGCACCTTGCTCTTTGTTAACCAAGTGCACCAATCGGTAGCCCAACGCCAGAGACAGGGTATGGACATGAGGAATATCGTCCCAAGTAAGTGCGGTTTCTTCTTCCTGCATCGCATGAGAAAGTGCTTCTACTTGGTCGATTTGCGTATCTTGCACTGGCTTTTTGCTCTGTCGCCAACCTGCAAATGCCAATACTGCTGCAAAGGTGAAGAACGCGAGATGAGGCATTCCCGGAACTATACCAATAACAACCATGATCGCTGCTACGGTAAACAAGGTAGCCGGAGTTGCGAGCAACTGCTTGTGCATGGTTTCCGACATGCCGTTATCGCTGTCGTTAATACGCGTCACGATAATCGCGGCAGCGGTAGCAAGCAACAGTGATGGAATTTGAGCAACTAAGCCGTCACCGATAGTCAGTAGGGCGTAAGTCTTGAAGGCTTCTGATGCAGGCAATCCGTGCTCGAATACACCAATGCTGATACCACCAATGATGTTGATGAACAGGATCAGCAAGCCGGCAACCGCATCACCACGAACAAACTTGGACGCACCATCCATTGAACCGTGGAAGTCTGCTTCGTTCGCCACTTCTTTGCGGCGTTGACGTGCGGTTTCTTGGTCAATCAAGCCTGCATTTAAGTCGGCATCGATGGCCATTTGTTTGCCCGGTAGCGCATCCAAGGTAAAGCGTGCTGATACTTCAGAAATACGTTCGCCACCTTTGGTGATCACGACAAAGTTAATGATCATCAAGATGATGAACACCACCATACCGACCACGTAGTTACCGCCGATCACCACTTCACCGAAGGCTTGAATCACCTTACCAGCAGCATCGCCGCCGTTGTGGCCTTCAAGCAATACGATACGCGTTGAAGCCACGTTCAGAGTAAGACGCAGCAAGGTCGCGACCAACAGAATGGTTGGGAAAATCGAAAAGTCGAGTGGTCGCTTCGCTGTGGTGCTGACCAACAATACTAAGATGGCTAATACGATATTGAAGGTGAACAGCGCATCCAATAGCAAGGGTGGCAAAGGCAAGATGACCATCGCCAGTACCATCAACAAGACGATTGGAATGCCAATGTAGCCTTTGGTGGAAGTTTGAAGTTGTTTTAACCGGTTAAACATACTCTGGTGTCCTTGGGTAAACGCGGGTTAATCAGTGTTGCAAATGCTTTGGAATTGAAAAATGAGGCAAAGGCGTTGGCTCTTTTCCATCCCCTTTACGGAAGGCTTTCAACTGCAAAACGTAAGTCAGAATGTGTGCCACGGCGATGTAGAGCTGGCTTGGTATGGCTTGTTCAATCGCAGTGGTGTGATAAATCGAACGAGTCAGCGGCGGCGAGTTGATGATCTCAACTTTGTTCTCGCGTGCGATGCGTTGAATGTGCATGGCGGTTTCATCGACGCCTTTGGCTACCACAAATGGTGCATCGGACAGGGATGGCTCGTACTTCAATGCAACGGCATAGTGGGTCGGGTTTGTGATCACCACGTCTGCGGTGGGCACCATCTTGTCGATTTTTCGACGTGCGAACTGTTGCTGAATTTGGCGAATGCGTTGTTTAACTTCAGGTCGACCTTCGTTGTTCTTAAACTCTTCTTTCAGCTCTTGTTTGGTCATGCGCAGCTCTTTGAGGTGCTCCCAACGTTGATAAGGAATATCAATCACCCCAAACAACAACAGGGCAAAGCCCATTAGCAACAGACCTTCAAACAGAATCGACATGATAAGTGAGAAGCCTTGGCTGAGTGGTAAGTTTTGCATGCCAAGCAGTGGCTGAAGGTGGTTGTCTAGGTAGCCATAAAGAATGCCGAAGATGACTAACACTTTGACGGTGGATTTAACCAACTCCACCACTGAGCGAGTGGAGAAAATACGCTTAATGCCCGAAATAGGATTGAGCTTACTCAGTTTCGGTAACACGTTCGCTGGGCGGAACATCCAGCCGCCTAACACCATGCTACTGCCAAAGGTGACAATGATGATGACCGTGAAGAGAGGCAAGAGCATCTCAATGATCACCGCGAGGCTTTGACCAAGATGCTCCACCAATTGCTTTGGGTTTTCTAGGTCTGCCTTGGTTAAGGTCATGTTGTAACGGAATACGCCCGACATGCTCTCCCAAATGCTATTGAGCTGGGAATAGAAAAACATCGCAACAGCTAAAAAGATAACCGCGGTAGTGAATTCTTTTGCGCGGGGAATTTGCCCTTCTTGGCGGGCTTTTTTCACCTTCTGGGGGGAGGCTTTCTCGGTTTTGTCTTGAGACGACTGTTCGCTCATGCGCCCCCCAACATAAAGTTATTTAAGAAACGAATGGTGTCGTGGACTAACGCGGTATAGCGACTTGGCACCCCAGAGACAGAGATCAACACGCTGAATAAGCCTAAGAGCATGGTCATCGGAAAACCCAGCGCATAAACGTTTAGAGAGGGCGCGGCTCGGTTCATCACACCAAAGCTGATGTTGGCGAGCAGCATAGAAACGATCGCTGGTAATGCTAAGGCAAGCGCAGAAGCAAACATCCACCCAAAGATATTTACGACGCCTTGCAAAGACAGGGCGGTGATACCCGATCCCACCGGCCAAACGACAAAGCTCTGAATGACGATGTCGATAACCAGTAAATGCCCTTCAAGCGCAAGAAACAGCAGAGTTGAGAAGATAAGGAACATGCGACCGAGAATCGCCACGGACAAACCGTTAACCGGATCGTTCATCACGGCCATACCCAAGCCCATTTGCAATGAAATTGTCTGGCCGAGCATGGTGAAAACATTGAATAACATGTGCAGGATTAAGCCGAACATCAGACCCCATATCGCTTGCTCAAACGCTAAGAAAAGCGAGGTCATTGAGAACAGTTCGACTTCTGGCATTGGTGGCATCAGTGGCGCGGTGATCACCACAATTGAGATGGCAAGCAAGCTGCGAACCCAGACTGGAATCAACGCGTCACCAAAAAATGGCATGGAAATGAACACGGCACCGACGCGAAAAAATGGCCACCAAAGCTGACCTAGAATCACAGACAGTTCCGCAAACGTGATCGCCATTAGCCGATCATCCCCGGAATGTTGTGGAACAAGAAATCAAACAGCTCCATAATTTTTCGCAGCATCCAGTGACCGGCAAAAATCACCATTAGCAGCGTGACCAACAAACGTGGCAGGAAGCTTAGCGTTTGCTCGTTAATTTGCGTTGCAGCCTGAAATACGGCAATACACAGGCCGACAATCAAACCCGGTACGACCAAAACGGCCACCATCAAGATGATCAGCCAAACAGCATCAGAAAATAGGGTAACGGTGAGTTCCGGTGTCATGATGCGCTCCCACTATCCAAAGCTGGCGGATAGTGTGCCGACCGTCATTGCCCAGCCGTCGACCAACACAAACACCACCAATTTGAACGGCAGAGAAATGATCAGGGGTGACAGCATCATCATACCCATAGCCATCAAGACGCTGGCGACGACAAGGTCGATGATCAGGAATGGGATAAACAACATGAAGCCGATTTGAAACGCGGTTTTCAGCTCACTGATGACGAAAGCTGGCAATACGACTGCAAACGAAATGTCTTCCACATTTTGGTCGATGGGCTCGTTGGCAATACGTAACATTTGTTCCAGCGAGCTTTGGTGGGTTTGTGCCAACATAAAGTTTCGCACTGGCTTTTCGGCCACCGAAAACGCCTGCATCAAGGTGATCTCGCCATTGTCATAAGGCTTAAAAGCATTGTCGTGGATATCGGTCCAAACAGGGCGCATGATCAGTAACGTCAATGCCAGTGCAATGCCGACCAAAACACGGTTTGGCGGGCTTTGTTGTAGACCTAATGCCTGACGCAGAATCGCCAAAACCACGATAATGCGCGTAAAGCTGGTGGCCATGAGGATGAAAGCTGGCAAGAAGCTGAGCGCCGTCATCAGCAATAGAATCTGCAGCTTAACGCTGTACTCTTGCTGCGTGTCCCCGTCGGAAACGGATAAGATGGTTAAACCGTTGTCAGCAGCCATGGTTGGAAGCGTAAACAACAGCAAACCAAGCAATGCAATCACCAACAAAGGTAATCGACGTTGACTGGCACCCAGAACATTCATCGCACAACCCACCTGAAACTATCGACCTACGCTGTTAAGCGCAGAATCATGAACGTTGATCAGGCGTAGGCCATATTTGTCGTTAATGACCACGACTTCCGCTTGTCCCATTAGAGAACCATTTACTTTTACATCAAGTGGTTCACCATTGAGCTTGTCCAGTTCAATCACTGTTCCTTCACCGGCTTTCATCAAGTCGCCCAAAGGAATTTCTTTGCTCGCCACCTCAAGAGTCACGGTAACCGGGATGCTTTTGAAGAAACTCAAATCGCGCTCAGCAACGGGCTCAGGAGCGAAAGCTTGTTCGGTTTCGAAATCTTCTAATTGAAAATCGTCAAAGTTTAATTCATCGGCGTCGAATGCTTGGTTCTCTTGCGCTTCGCTCATCGCTGCGATTCCTTATCTGGGTTAAAGATCAATACAAGCTGACCGTCTTGTTCTGCAACACGACCAGAGAAAAGAGTTTGGTTACCAATGCTTACTGGCACGGTGTTGAGAAGCTCGATGGGCAATATATCGTCCGGTTGCAATCCGACCACATCACTCAGTGCCATGGTTTTCTTGCTCAATACGACATTGAGACGCACCGGTGTTGATTCCAGAGAGCGACAAAACGGCTGATACAAGTCCGTATCGTTATGAAGGGCTAACTGCTCGATCAAAGTTTGAATCATGGTGCTATCAAGCTTGAGATGAATGGCACCTTGGAAATCTTCAAACGCGATTGAAAGCTCAGCATGCAGACCGATACCTCGTGGCGTTTCGTATTCGCAGGGCTGCCACATTTCTTGCGGCGCTAGCCAGTTGATGATGATTCGACTGATACGCTCTTGAAGGCGCAGGTCACTCGCGGTCAAGCTAGTAGAAGTACGCTCTGTTGCCGCACCGTAAAAACGGTCAGCCAGTTTGATTAATGCTTGTGCGTCTCCATGGATATACACCATGCCACCATCTTGATGCTGATAAGTGGAGGTTTGGTCTTTATCCAATAACGTTGGCGAGAATCTGTGTAACTCTACTGCAATTAAATTCGCTTCGATTTTGTTGGTGATGAGCCAATTTTGTAATTCATTGGTTAGGCTTGAACAAGATTCTGAAATCAAACTTTCGAGCTTTTCACGAATGATATGAATAGGTTTGCCTAGCAACTCTACATCAAGCAATTTGATGTCGGAAATAGGCTCGTTAACTCTGCTTTCCATTTATATTTTACCGTGCGTTAACAAACGAAACTGTTTTAACTTAATTGCGGACAGTCTACACAGACTTTTTTATGATCCTTTAGTTTCAACTTTAAAGATTGTGACTTTAGTTCACATGTTGATTTGAAGCTAACCATAGGTACTTTTAATAAAAATTAAAAAGAGTTAGTTTTGACTTATAAAAGAGTTAATAAAAAATTATAACAATTATTAGCTAAGTTGTTGTTAATTCGGTCAGTTTATGCTGATGGAGAAAACAGCGACTTTTTCAATTTGAGCTTTGTAACTCATTGTTTTGTTGGTCTGAAAAAGTCTTTCGACGAATGCTCCTCTAAGCTGCATGAACGATTAATGACCACTTTTAATATTTCAGAATAGGGAATTAATATGATTACCTATGCCAAATTTTTTCATCCAATGGCATATTTAATTAAACCTTCAATGTCAGGGTTGTGTGATAAATACCTGCAAAGAAGAGGTTTGATAATATTTTCTAAAGTATTCCTATTAGCTGGTTTAACTTCACCTAATTTTTCATTGGCAGGTGAAAAAATCACCATACCCATGGACCTTTCTACTTGGCTATATAAAGGAAATAAATTTGAGTGCAACTTAATGCATTCAAATATTCCGCAGGGGAAGTTTTATTTCCTAGCAGAACCAAATAACCAAGTTACATTTATTGCTGACGTTCACAATAACAACAATAAATGGAATAACGTTTTATTGTTTAGTGAGAGCGCTCCTTGGGAAAAAGAGCTTTTAAGGAAAGAAGAGGCTTCTCTTGCATTAACAACAGCAACGAATCAGTTTGCTTTCACGCATGGGACGGAGCCCCTACTTAAAGCCATTACTTCCGGAAATTGGGTTACGTTGTCACTAAGCGGAAAGAATGATTCCGCCATCAGTAGTGTCACCTTACCAACCATTCAAATTCAAAATGCGTTGGCGTCATTCAATCAATGTCGAGCGCAGTTGCCGAAGTTGTCGTACTCCCAAGCTCGTGATGTGAACTTACCATTCCAGTTTGGACAAAAAACACTAAGTCGCAGCCAACAAAGCACTATCGCAGCGTTATACAGCTACATTTCTGTCGATGATCGCGTCACCAAGATTCTGGTTGATGGTCATACCGACAATGTTGGCTCTCAATTGGCGAGCTTAACTGTATCTCGCCAGCGAGCGGAGCAAGTCGCAGAAGCTCTGGTTCAACAAGGTGTTGACCGTTCGTTGATTGAAGTTCGTGCTCATGGCTCGCGATACCCAATAGCAAGCAATAACACTCAAGCGGGACAAGCTAAAAACCGTCGCGTGACGTTGCGTCTTGTTCGAGATAACGAGCGTGTGGTTGCCAAAATCAACGTTGCTACCAACAACGCAGAAGTAAAACAACAAACCCAACAAGAGAAGGTAAAGGTTCAATGATGACGAAAACGGATATTTTGTTGGTTGAGCCAAATGAACACCTCGCTCAACCAGTGCTTGATGTACTTGGGAATGCTGGTTATTCCGCAAGACACAGCCGCACTGGTCGCAGCGCGCTATTGGAAGAGCGAGCTTGCATTACGTTGGTCAGCTCAAACTTACCGGACATGTGTGTGCGTGAGTTCGTCGCTTGTCATCAAAAGCAGCGCAATGCTGGCGTGGTGATTGCGATTGTTGACCAAGAGCAGGGCATTTTGGCGGCGGAGACGATGAAGTCGGGTGCGACGGATTACTTGCTTCGCCCATTTGAAACAAACCAATTGCTGAACTTGCTCAAGCGTGTAGAAGCGTTGGGCAAACCACTGGCAAACATCGTTGCCGAATCATGGCGCAGCAAACAAGTGCTTCAACTCGCGCATCGCGCTGCGTGTACTAATGCTAGCGTACTTATTACTGGCGAATCTGGCACGGGTAAGGAAGTGCTAGCGCGTTACGTTCATGAGCAATCGCCTCGTGATGATGGCCCGTTTGTTGCCGTGAACTGTGCCGCTATTCCAGAATCAATGCTGGAGGCGGTGTTGTTTGGTCACGTGAAAGGGGCATTTACCGGAGCCACCAACTCGCAAAGTGGTAAGTTTGAAGAGGCCAATGGCGGCACAATTCTGCTCGATGAAATTGGTGAAATGTCTCCAGCGGTTCAAGCAAAGTTGTTACGTGTACTTCAAGAGCGCGAAGTAGAACGTGTTGGCAGCCACAAAGCGATTCAGTTAGATATCCGAGTGATAGCCGCGACCAACAAAGACTTGCGTGAAGAAGTGCAAAAAGGCACGTTCCGTGAAGATCTTTACTACCGCCTAGATGTGCTGCCATTGCATTGGCCGCCATTGCGTGAGCGCAAAGAAGACATCTTACCTATCAGCCAATTCTTTATTGAAAAATACCAAGATAGCAGCCGTTGTCATCTGTCCCAAGATGCCATTGCTGCGCTGAGCCAGTACCACTGGCCGGGTAATATTCGCGAACTCGAAAACGTCATTCAACGAGCACTTGTCATGCGCCATGGGGATTACATCACCGCTCATGATCTAATGTTGCCGATTGAATTGCTGACGCCAGTGCCTTCCGCTGAGCCTGTTTCAAGCTTTGGCCATGTCGAAGCGAAGAAGCAAGCCGAGTTCCAATTCATCCTAGATAAATTACGTCAGTTTGGTGGAAACCGAACCAAAACCGCCAACGCTTTGGGTGTGTCTACTCGGGCGTTACGTTACAAGCTTGCAGCAATGCGCGAACACGGTATTGATTTACAGTCGGCGCTTGGCTCGGCTGCCTAAAAGGAGAAAAGTAGATGGCAAGTCAACCAACTAATGCAGTCTCAGCAGAGCAGTTAATGCTGTCTAAAATGGAGGCGATGCGAACGCAAGTTCAGCCACCTGAATTTGTTGTGAGTGCAAACCCGTTAGATCAACAGACTTTGAATGCACCGATTTCTTTCTCACAAGCGATGACCAATGTGCTCGACACGGTCAATCAGCATCAATCGGTAGCAAGCCAAAAAATGACCGCAGTTGAAACCGGCGCGAATGACGATTTGGTCGGCGCGATGGTCGCCAGTCAAAAGGCGAGCCTTTCATTCAATGCTTTGATGCAAGTGCGCAACAAAGTGGTCATGTCCTTTGAAGATATCATGAAGATGCCGGTGTAACCCATGTCAGAACTATCCACTCAAGTGGCCGGAAATTCTGCAATGCACGCCGGCTCCACTCAGACTCTGTCCTCAAACCGTGGGATGGATGACGTAACCAATAAACTCAAGCAACTGTGGTCAAGCAGCCAACGTAACTTGGTGTTGTCTGCGGTTTTAGCGGCCATTGTTGCGGCTATCATCGTGGTAGCACTTTGGAGTTCTTCGCAAAGTTTCCGTCCGCTTTACAGTCAGCAAGAGCGTTTTGATATCGGCGAAATTGTGTCGGTATTAGAAACTGAAGGCATAAGCTACCGCATGCAAGAGCAAAATGGCCAAGTATTGGTTCCAGAAGGTGAAGTCGCCCGTATCCGCATGTTGCTTGCGTCGAAAGGTGTCAAAGCCAAACTGCCTACGGGTTTAGATTCGCTTAAAGAAGACAGCTCTCTGGGTACGAGTCAGTTTATGGAAACGGCGCGTTACCGCCATGGTTTAGAGGGTGAGTTAGTGCGCACTATCATGTCGCTGAATGCGGTCGCAAACGCGCGAGTGCACTTAGCGATTCCTCGTCAAACCTTGTTCGTGCGTCAAAACACGGAAAACCCTTCGGCTTCTGTCATGTTAGAACTCAAGCCGGGTGAAGATCTTAAGCCAGAACAGGTGGAAGCGATCATCAATTTAGTGGTTGGCAGTGTCACGGCAATGAAGCCGGAATTTGTTTCAGTGATTGACCAATACGGCCGACTACTTAGTGCAGATGTGGCTTCTGCCGAGGCAGGTAAAGTCAACGCGAAGTACCTTGAATACCAAAAGAGTGTTGAGAAGCAGATTATCCAACGAGCGGCAGACATGCTAACGCCAATCGTGGGGCCAAGTAACTTCCGCGTACAAGTTGCGGCAGACATGAATTTTAGCCAAGTCGAGGAAACCCAAGAGATCCTTGATAACGCGCCAGTGGTTCGCAACGAGCACACCATTCAAAACAATTCTGTTGATCAAATTGCGCTGGGCATTCCAGGCTCGCTGAGCAACCAACCGCCAGTAACGGGTGAAACACCAACCAACGATAGCCAGAACACCAATGCGCGCTCAGAGATCAACCGTCAGTATGCGGTAGGCAGTAGCGTGCGTCGTACTCAATACCAGCAAGGCCAAATCGAAAAGTTGAGCGTTTCGGTATTGCTTAACTCGCAAGCGGCACCAGACGGCGTTGCTTGGAGTGAAGCGGACAAAACTCAGATCTCAACCATGATCATGGACGCCGTAGGTATCTCAAATACTCGTGGTGACAGTCTAAGTTTGATGAGCTTTAACTTCACTCCGATTGAGATTGATGCGCCGCCAGCACTGCCTTGGTGGCAAGACCCGACGGTACAGCAGCCACTGCGCTACGTGATTGGCGGCATGCTGGGCTTAGCGATGATCTTCTTCGTGCTTCGTCCTTTGATCATGCACCTAACGGGCGCGGACAAACCAGCACCAGAGCTTGAATTTGCTGAGCCACAAGTGGAGCCGGAATACGACAATCTTCAAACTCGTGAAGAGCGTGAGCGAGAAGAAGTGCTTAACCGAAAACTGTCGGAGAAAGGCATTGCCGTGTCGTCTGGCTTAGATGTGAACAGCGATATGCTGCCGCCAGCAGGCTCTCCACTCGAGATTCAATTGAAACACCTACAGCTTATTGCTAACGAAGAGCCAGAGCGTGTAGCCGAAATTCTGAAACAATGGGTAAACATCAATGAACACAGCGCAGTCGACGTCAAAGCAGACGCTTAGTTATGTAGAACAAACCGCACTTGTGCTGTTGGGCATGGGTGAAGATGCGGCCGCCAAAGTGTTGCAGCACTTCAGCCGAGATGAAACCCAACGCGTCACACGTGCAATGGCAAAGTTGAATGGCATTAAGAGTGATTCTGCACGAGGTGTGATTCAACATTTCTTTGAAGATTTTCGTGAACACAGTGGTATCCGCGGCGCATCAAAAGAGTACCTATCGAATACGCTGCGTAAAGCATTGGGTAATGACCTAGCGAAAGGCTTACTCAACAATCTGTATGGCGATGAAATTCGCAACAACATGCAGCGTTTACAATGGGTAGAAGCAGAAACGTTGGCACGCTTTATTGTCAATGAACACCCTCAGATGCAAGCTATTTTCTTGGCCTATTTGCCAGCAGACAGCTCTTCTGCGGTTTTGAAGCATCTACCTCAGGATTACCACGATGAAATCTTGTTCCGTATAGCTCAATTGCAAGACATCGACCATCAAGTGGCGAATGATTTGCATGAACTGGTGGAGCGTTGCATCGAGAAAGTGTCAGCAAGTCAAAGCACAACGCTTTCGGGCGTGAAACAGGCCGCAGACATCATTAACCGATTCGAAGGTGACCGCGCATCCTTGATGGAAATGCTCAAGTTGCACGACGAAAACGTGGTCAACGAAATCGAAGAGAACATGTTCGACTTTATGGTGCTTGGCCGTCAGCGCGAAGAAACCATGGATGCGCTTGTTCAGCAGATCCCGTTGGAATTGTGGGCGGTGGCATTAAAAGGCTCCGAAATTACCTTGCAGCAAACCATCAAACGTTCAATGCCACAACGCATGGCGAAAGCATTGGAAGACGACATGGAGCTGCGTGGTGCAGTGGTACTGAGCCGAGTACAGCGTGCTCGCCAAGATATTATGCAGTTGGTAAGAGAGCTTGATGAAGCGGGCGAAATCCAACTGGTACTCTACGAAGAACCAACGGTGGAGTAAAGCGATGAGCGAAAGAAGATCAAGTGCCATGCGCTTACCACCAAGCGGCTACCGTTTACATCGCTTTCCGCCTTTGGCTCAGCCAGTGAACATTGAAGATGACTTCGCCCTAGACGAGCAAGGTTGGCAAGATACGCAAGCGGATGTTCAACAGCAGCTTGAGGCTGGCTTCCAGCAAGGTCTACAACAAGGGCATGATGAAGGGCTCCGTCAAGGGATTGAACAAGGCAAACAACAAGGATTGCTTGAAGGGCAGAAAGAAGGCTTCCAGAAGGGATTCATCTCTGGTGAGCAATCTGGTAAGCAAAGCTTTGTCGAAGCGGCGAAGCCCGTCAATGAACTGTTTCAAGTCTTATCTCGTTGGCAAAATGACAAAGAACAACAGCAGCGTCATATGATTTGTGAGCTGGTGCAGAAGGTAGCGCAGCAAGTGATTCGTGCGGAGCTCACCTTGATGCCACAACAAATTCTGGCTCTTGTTGATGAAACCTTGTCAGCCATGCCGGGTAAAGCGGAAAGCGTGATTGTTCATCTCAATCCTCAGGACTTAGAGCGAATTACGCAAATCAATGCTGATTTACCAACGGCTTGGAAGTTAGTAGCAAATGCGGAACTGCCCGTTGGTGGATGCCAACTTGTGACAGAAGACGCAGAGGCAGACGCAAGCTGCGATTCACGTCTGCAAGCCTGCATGGATAACGTAAAACAGCATTTGCTTGATGAAGTCTCGATGCCACAAGTAGAGACTGAGCATGAGTAATACATTGAGCCATGAACTGTTAAACGAACGATTGAGTGATGCGTTGGCGTCGCTCGATTCGATTCCTGTTGCGCGAGTAACGGGACGTTTGATTAAAGTGAACGGCTTAATGCTGCAAGCCGTCGGGTGCCGATTCAAACTTGAACAGCGCTGCTTAGTGGAAACGGCAGAAGGCGACATGATCGAGGCACAAGTGGTTGGCTTTGATCATACCGTGGCCTACCTAATGCCAATTCGCCGCTTAGGGGGCTTGTTCGCTGGCGCCAAGGTGATTCCCCTTGATGGCGACAGTACGGTTCAACTCAGTTCACAATGGCTAGGGCGTGTAGTGAATGGACTTGGCGAACCTTTTGATGACGGTGCGCCGCTTAAGGGGGGAGATCGTGTTTCACTTGAACCTAAACCGATCAACCCACTTAAGCGTCGTCCTGTTGATACGCCTTTAGACGTTGGCGTCCGCGCGATCAATGGTTTGCTCACCGTGGGCAAGGGACAACGCATCGGCTTAATGGCGGGTAGTGGTGTCGGTAAAAGTGTCCTTATGGGTATGATTACTCAAAACACCGAGGCCGATGTGATTGTGGTGGGCTTGATTGGCGAACGTGGCCGAGAGGTGCGTGAGTTTGTTGAACGAAACCTAACTCCAGAAGCGCGTAAAAAAGCCATTATCGTTGCCGCGCCAGCCGACGAATCTCCGTTAATGCGATTGCGTGCGACACTACTTTGCCATCGTGTGGCGGAGTATTTTCGTGACCAAGGCAAAGATGTCTTACTGCTGATGGACTCATTGACGCGTTACGCGATGGCACAACGTGAAATTGCCCTTTCCTTAGGTGAACCACCTGCATCACGAGGTTATCCGCCTTCGGTGTTCAGTGTATTGCCTCAGCTTCTTGAGCGAGCAGGGAACAGCGAAAACCCCCACGGCAGTTTAACTGCGATCTATACCGTTCTCGCAGAGGGGGATGATCAACAAGACCCGGTGGTGGATTCGGCGCGTGCTATTCTTGATGGGCACGTGGTGTTGTCTCGTCAACTGGCTGAGCAAGGCCATTATCCAGCGATTGATATTAACGCCTCCATCAGCCGTTGTATGAACGCTTGTGCCCATGAAGCGCACAGTACGATTGCGAATAACTTCCGTCAGCTTTATTCCAACTATCTGCAAGTGAAAGAGTTATTGCCTCTTGGTGGATACCAACCAGGGCAAGATCCTGAACTGGATCAGTCGGTTTCTATGTATCCGCATTTACGTGCTTATTTACAACAGTCAGCCAATGAAGCGGTGGACTATCCAACCAGTTTGACGTCGTTAGCACAGATGTTTCAAAGCGAGCCGTAATTGCTGCTTGATAAGCGGATTAAGGAATTAGATGGAATCGAAACTTAAGGCGGTGGGCAAGCTGCAATTGATGGAAGAGAAGCAGCGAGACAAAGTCGGGCAGCAACTTGATGTCATGCGTCAGCGTCACTCCCACCTTACGATGCAACTAGCGCAACTTTCTGCCTTGAAAAACCACGCCGGACAATCCGCTTTAACCACGCCTGTGCTGAATAGTGCTGCGCTGATGAACCTCAACCGCGTAGACCAAATGCTACAAAAGATGCTGCGTCACCACGAACATGAACAAGCGGTGATGCAAGCGGAGTGTGCATCGGTACAAAAACACCTCGAATACAAACATGCTCGTGTACAAGGCTTGGAGAAGGTACTGGAACGTTGGCGCACTAAACAAAACTACGAAAAAGCCAAGAAAGAACAAAAGCTGATTGAAGATATCATCAACTCTCGCTTAAAGCGCAAAGCTCTATAGCGTCTCCAACTCTGGCTGTAGGGTTTGGTGCGCAACCGTAAACAACTCGTCTAAATACTCGCTCAAAGGCATCGGTTTCGCGACCCCATAACCCTGCGCAAAGTCGATGCCTAGACCTCTTAATATCGCAATGTGTGCGGTGCTCTCGACAAACTCTGCCACTGTTTCTAAATGCATTTCTTTTGCGACCGTCGCGATAGAGCTGACGATCAAACGGTCGGTTTCATTCTGCGTAATCTCACGAACAAACGCTCCTTCAATTTTAAGGATATCCAGTGGCAATCTGCGCAAGTACGCAAAGCTAGCATAGCCTGTTCCAAAGTCGTCTATCGCGATTTTGCAGCCCTGATTTCGCAAGTAATTCAAGGTTGCAATGGCTTGCTGTTCATTGATCAGGGCGGATGATTCGGTGATCTCAAAGCAAATCTTATTTAACGGAATAGAAAAGCTTTGGGCACTTTCAATAATGCGCGCTGCAAGGTTTTCGGCACTGAGTGTTTTGGCGGTTAAGTTGATGGCACAGTGCCCAATCGCATCCCAATTCTTAACCTTGTCACTCAGAATTCGAAAGGTATTGAGGATGACCCAATGGTCGAGCTTGAGTTCCAATCCAAACTGATTAATCAATGGGAAAAATGCCGAAGGTGGTAGAACTTGACCATCGCGCTCTTTCAGGCGAAGGAGCACTTCAAAGCTGTGCTTAGACGGCTCAGATTCAGAAAGCTTCATGTATGGTTGGCAGAACAACTCAAACTGCTCGCGCTTAAATACCTGTTGAATGTGATTGAGTTTGTCCACGCGGTCCATTTCAAAAGATTGAATGTTGACCCAATGGATGCTGCTGTCATTCTGCGGTGGCTGATCGCACAGAATCGACACCACTTTCTCAATGTCTTGGTCTTGGCTAACGAGCGTGCAGAAGATGGTTGGTGACACCAATGCGACGGATGTACCCCGCCAGTAGAATTGGAAGCTCTCTAAGTACTCGGCGACTTCGCTAAGGTCATCCTCTGCAGTATCTGAGTAATGGGTAAAGCTCAGCAGCCCTGTAGAGAAAGGCGGGCGATAGCAGCGATTGATGCTGTTGTTCCGTGAGTACAAAAACTCACTAAGCTGCATGATGAGTTGAGATTTTCCCTCATGCCCTAAATCGGTCAACATCGACAGCGTTGGCGTTAAGTCAAGGTAGATCAACAAGGAACGCGATTGATGACTGATGTCCTCTTTCAACTGAGCGATGTTTGAAAGCCCTGAATATGGGTCGATACGCTCTGAGCGGATTTGTCTTTGGGTCATCTCAAACAGTTTCACTGAGTAGCCACCAAGTAGGTAAGCTAACGTAGTGAGTACGGTAATGATGATCAGTAAGCCGTAGAACTGTTTGTCTCCAATCAATCCTTCATTGAAGTGACGAATACTGTCGTTAAGGATCAACAAAATAAACGGCGAGCCTACAAAGAGCGGGCGAATCAAACCGTGTTTTGCTAAACCAACTACGACAAGTAAGACGGCAAAGAAGCTCAGTGAATTGAGCATAAATGAAGAAGAAGAGAGTGCGGCCGCAAAGAAAATCGCGACGCAACTTACCAACCAAGTTATGTAGCTTTGACAACGGTTGTTAGAGACCCTCAAACGTTTATCCAGTGCGAGGTAGGACTGGGTATCGGTGTCGGTCAACAAACTGACCACTACGTACAAGATTGGCGTAACCAGCAATTGAGTTAAGTAGTTACCAAACGTTGCATAAAACAGAAAATCGGCACTCAAGAACTGGCCATCAACGAAGGTGTTGACCAACATCATTTTGATGGTATTAACGAACGGAAATAAACAACCAATAATGATGAAAAACAGGCTTATCCGCCGTGCAGCAGGTTGATGAAGTGAGCGACTGTTGAGGTAGTGAAATAGGCTTGAAAACGCAAAAGGTAAGATCGGAACGGTGAGCGAATACAACAAGGCATGCTCAGGGCTTCGACCGGTAAAGGCATAGTAGGCGAACAAGCTCAAGACAATTGCAGGCAAGGCTCGCCATTGATAGCGCAAAAAACTCACCACCATAACCGAACTCACCACCGAGATAAGCTGGAATGCATCTTTTTCTATGACAAACATCTGCGAAAGGGCAAATCCGGCAAACACAGAGAAGGTGACACCAAGCGTCAGAAACAGCATCGCTTTAACTTTAATACGGCGATCCGATGCAGCATTATTCATGAGTTTGATCTGAAAATGGTTGGGTAGCCGATAATAACAGGATTATCGGCATGGAATGAATAGGAAAATTTCGATAAATAGAGTTTTTATTCTAAAAAGTGTAACTAAGGTTAAAGCCACGTGCTACAAGGTTTATCGACGTCTTAACCACGTGAGTAAACCGCCTAATGCGAGCCATCCGAACCCGATAGAACCCCCACCGCTGTCATTGCTGCCAAAGTCGTTACTGGTGGTATCTTCTGGGTCAAAACCGGAGTCTCCTTCACTATGATAATCCTCGGTTGCCGCAAGCGAGGCATCATAAGTCGTTTTTGTTCCAGCGCTGGTTTGTGCTTCGATCCACGGGGTGTAATTCAACACTTCGGTAAATACGCTTGGAATCGCTGGGGATTCACATCTAGAAGAGCCATAACTGACAATACCTATTTGCTGATAGTTACCGTTGTTATCCTGGTAGGTTAATGGCCCGCCCGAATCGCCACTACAAATCCCTGTGTAATCACGGTCTGGAAAGCCATTCGCACACAAACTTTCTTGTGAGTTGAAGTCGGGCACCAGTGAAATACATTGGCTATCGGTGAGCGGCTGAATTTCTGCCCAGCGAAGGTAATTCGGTCCTGTTTGGTCGTCGGTTGACGTTTGCCCAAGCCCGAAGATCTGGTACACCGACTGGTTACTGTAGTCACCAAAGTCTTGCGGCAAAGTGATAGATTGAACGTTATCAGTGATTGGACGAGTGAGCTCCAAAATGGCGATATCGTTAATCCACAGGTCATTGGGATTGTAGTCTGGATGAATCGTAATTGAACGTACATCTTTGAACTCTTCCACAAACACATCATTCATGGTTGGGTTCTTCACTAAGACTCGAAGATCATTGATTGTCCAACCATCAGTAAATACGTCCGATTCTACACAGTGTGCAGCGGTCATGATGTAGCGGTCATTGACGATCGTACCACCACAGATGTTGGCAAACTGACGTGAGCCAGTGCGGTGCAATATTAGGCGAGCAAAGAAAGGGAGTTGATTAGCAGAGGCTTGTTGGCCGCCAATAATAAATGTTGTGAAATCAGAGTCGTCACCGTTATTCGCCGTTTCTGCACAAACTGCCAGTGGTCCCATGAGTAAAACACTACTCAGAAAAACATGATACAACCGCATAAAACCGTCCTTGGGTTTGAAAGTACTCTTCTTACTTTATACCAATTCCGGCATTATTCTATTCACCTAGAAAACGAATAAATGTCTTAATGCCTAGCTAATACTCAACAAGTTACACTTTCGTTTGGCTAAATTCTTGTCGTAGCCAAGAACGTAACAAATGAAAGGCTTCATGCTTAAGTTTATGCGGTGGACATATCAAGTAGAATTGTTGGGATGGATTAACGATAGGCCGCCCCAGTTCGACCAACTGGCCGTATTTGATGTCATCTGTTACGAACAATCGATGTGTGACCAGCAAGCCCAGACGGCGAATGGTCGCTTGTACTGCTTGAATGGACATGTCAAAGGTAACCGGTTTTTTTCCTTTTGGCCTTTCTATGCCAGTTTGTTCCTGCCAGATTTGCCAATCGTGCTTGCGGCGGTCATTGGTGACTTCAATAATTGGGTAGGTTGATAACAGCTGTTTGATGTCTTGGCTATTTGGTTGATCTAATAGTTCTGGGCTGCACACCAGGACTAACTCATCGTCGCTCAACTTCTCGCAGTAGTAATCTTGCCACTCTTGAGGGCTACCGTGCACTAAAGCAGCATCAATACCTTCTTGTTCCAAACTGAACTGCCCAATAAGGTTGGATAAGCGAACATCAAGTTGTGGAGCGAAGTCTTGTAAACTCGACATTCTAGGAATCCACCAATGCAGGGCCAGTGAATTGGCCATATTAAAGGTAATCCGTTTTGAATTTTGGTCGTGAAGGAGCGCTTCTGTTGCATCAACGATCTGCTCGAGTGCAGGGGCGACCTTGCGATAGTATTTTTTTCCTTCATTATTGAGGCGAACTTGGCGACCAACTCGATCAAACAGAGGCTTGTTCACTTGGCTTTCTAGGGATTTGATTGCTTGGCTAACCGCAGAGTGGCTAACAGAGAGCAGTTGAGCCGCTTCTGTCATGCTGCCAGTCTCTGCTACCGCAACAAAGGCATAGATTGACTTCAGTGGGACTAATTTGCGCATAGTGTCTTCACTCCTATTACCTTTGTAGTTAGCGGTAAGCTGATTCTTAATTTGTAAGTTTTTCTTACATTAGCGTTTAAAATAACTCGCTATTTCTGATTAACGCCTTTGCCTAAAATACTCCATGGATTAAGGAGTATCCAATGAAAGTCGAAAATAAACCCGTCATCTTTATGCTGATGTCTACATTAAGCTTATCTGTTACTGGACTGCTAGCGAAGCAGCTTAGTGATGATCTTTCGGTGACCTTATTCAGTTTCTTGCGTTTTTTCACTCCGGCTTTGATTTTATTGGTCATGCTGCGCTTCAAAAACCTGACTCTCCCTAATAGCAAGACTTTTAAACCCATTTTGCTTCGTGCCTTTTGTATTGGTATGTGTCAGTTGTGCTTTATCGCTTCTTTGCAAACGCTCACCCTAGTCGAAGGTGTGGTGTTGTTTGCGACAGGGCCTTTGTTTATGCCTATCGTTGAAAAACTCTTTATGCGCGGACAGATTCGAATGTCGACCATAGTGGCGCTGGTTATGGCATTTACTGGGGTCATTCTGTTGGCTGGCGCAGATGGTGAATTTACATGGCGAGTCGACCTGTTATTGGGCTTGGCTGGTGGTTTGTTTAACTCAGGCTCGCAACTGACACTCTATAAAGCCAGTAAAAGTGACCTGTCGCCATTAGAAATCAACTTCTGGACGTTCGGTTGTGCTGCTTTACTGATATTGCCACTGATGCTTTTCAACGATACAAGTGTGTTATTGCACTCGCTTTCACTCCACGCGTTTGAAACACCGAATACATTGCTTGTCTTTTTGATGTCTCTTTTGATCATCAATACACAGGTCTTTCGTTCGAAAGCGTATCAGCTGGTAAGTAGTGGATCTCAATTAGCTCCACTTATATTCACCAACCTGCTGTTTACCGCGGTGTGGCAGCACGCCTTCTTTGATGATCAAATGAGCCATAAACAAATATTCGGTATAAGCCTTATTGTTTTGGCGGTGATATCAAACACATGTTGGGTTCGGTTTTCTGTAGTTTTAGAGAATAAAAAGCGTTGTAATGAACGATATGACTTTAAAACAATAGGAAAAAATCAATAGGGTTTAATGCTCAAGTTAAAAATATCTCACCTTATAAATATTATATATCAATTGATACATTTGACTATTAGCACGAGCGTATGACTATTGATGCAGTTGCTAACTAATCTACTTTGTAAATTAGTGTAAGATCTATATATGAAACTGATCTGTTTGAACAGGTAATTTCGGTATAGCCACTAGTATGATTTTTATTAGTATTCACTAGTGTCTTGACTAAATAATTATAAAGATAGAGTGGTAGGATGTATGGAATATAACTTTGAGCGAGACTTGGCACATTGGTTAGAAGCAAGGGAAACCTCAAGGAAGGAACTCATCGCTATTTTACAACAAGCATATTATGAGGAGTTTGGGGGATTAGATTCGATAACGTTGAGTCGCTGGTTAACCGGTAAGGTGGTTCCCCCATTATATAAACAATTTCTTATTGCTAAGTGTCTTGACTATGATTTGAGAGAGATTATCTTAAATATTAATGTCGACGAATTGAAGAGTCCTTCGAGATATACCAACATCTTAACTAATTTGGTTAAAGCTTTTGACTTTTCTTTAACGGCGCTATCGTACAAAAGCCTACCTGAAAACGTGACTAGTGAGATAAGATCTCATACTTACTATGACCATATTGAATTATTTGATGAATTCTATGGAAATCTATCTGCGATAAGTGGTTTTTTATCAGAACTTTATTCCCTTAAATCAGAAGTTAAATATAAATGTATTTTACTTAAAAATAGTGAAGGCGAAGTTATTGGACATTGGGCTGGCATTTTGAACCTTGAGAAAATAGATAACTTGCCTTCCTTTATTCCTATTCCTGAAGATGAAGTTAAGCGTAGTTGTTTAGTTAAGTTAGGGCATGCAATGAATTCTAATTATTTTTTTGAACTCGTTGTACAAGCTATTTGTTATTACTTGCTTAACCATTTTAAGAGTAAAGATTATGTTTATATTTTTATCGCTGGTTATCCAATACTTGAATTTGCAAGAAAAGTTTTTAATGCAAAAGAAGTCAAGTATTACCCTCCTGTAAAAGGATCTCAAAAAATGGGACTCTATCTTGTAAAAATAAATATTATAAAAGCAATTTCAAACCCTATATTAATTCCAAAAATAAAGAAAAAACTCAAATGTCTACAGTCTTGTGATTTTGTAGATTGTAACTTGTGCAATCTTAGGAATTTCCGACAGTAGAATTTCTCTTACAAATTTACGAAAACAGTGGAATACAAAAAACCTTGCAGACCCCAGAAATTAACGTCATTTTTCATTATTTGCTTACGGGCTGCTTTAGTCTCGACGCGCTCAATTATTAATTTTGTGCGCGTTTTTTTACTTAGCTCAACCACCTTACTGTAATGATCTTCTTTATTAGAGTGCTCTACTTTGAGGAACTGATAAAAGCCAGATAAAAGCTCTTTTTCTCGAAAATCAGAATCTAAGTCGTAGTCGTCAGCTGCTAGCATAACCTTCTGTTTTTGAAGAAACTCGAATCCTTTTCTTATCTCTGAACAACTTTTACATGAATCTCTTTCTGTAATTTCTACAACTAAGTTAGCTTTTAGCTCCTCTAAGCTTTTCTTGAGAATGACGATATCGCACAGTAGATATTTGTCGCAAAGATTACTGCGTTCTAGGTTAATGAACAGATGTTTTCCTTTAAAATCATCAGAGTAACGATTGATGTAACGATCTAGCCTTGCAACTAATGCACGACTCATATGAGGATATTTGATTTCCCTAGAGTATACCTCTTTCGCTGCTTGTTTAGATAGAGTACTGGGATCAATTAGCACTTCGAAGCCCAAGTTATTACCTTTAATATCAACGATTTCTTGTAATTTATAATTGATATCGATAAGACTTATACCGTTGCTTTTGTTCAAGTAATCTTCAATTAGAAAGCACATGGTTTATTTTTCCATTTTCTTGAATATGATGGTGGCAAACTCCATCTCTTTGTAAGAGATAAGTGGTTTCTCTTCTATAAAAGCTCTCCTGACAAACTTAATGACGTTTTTAACTTCGTATGATTGTTTTGGTTTCACTTTATTTATGTTGTGCTGTTTATTGGAGCGCACCACTTTTTCGTTCATTGATACGTAACTTTCTTCATTGTGATTTCTATCGACATGGCATAGTTTAATGAAAATAGCCAAATTTTGGGTTGGCATAGATGTTTTAATAATGTTCTGATTGCTAAATATCATCTTAATGATTACGCGTCGGTAAGCGGCCTAATTGATGTCGGGCTTCGCAATTCTCCTTTGGTTGCCATTGAGTTGTTTGATTTTTAATCAGAATGGACTAGCGTCAAGAAAGGAGCAGGGAGAGAGAATATGCTGACTTTAAACTATCACGTCGAGATTGCCGCGACGCCTCAACGCGTATGGAGCGTATTGACCGATGTCGGACTATACAAGCGATGGGCGCAAGCCTTTTCACCTCAGTCTCAATTTGATGGTGCATGGGAAGAAGGAAGTGACATTACTTTCTTTGACCCAGATATGGGCGGGACAAGGGCGATCATCGATACGGTGCTGCCGCTACAAAAACTCGAGTTTCATCATGTTGCCATTTTTAACCCGGATAATCGGCAGCAATTGGATGGGGATTTGGCATCTAAGTGGATCGGATCTCGTGAGATCTATCAGATCGAGACGATAGAAGATCGCTTGTTGCTGAGTATCACCATTCATACTCACAGTGATTTTGTGTCGATGTTCAATCATGGTTGGGAAAAGGCGCTGCCGTTGATCAAGCTCATCAGCGAAGAGTAAGGTTAGATTGCGGGTCAATTTGGGCTGACGACAGGTTGCTTGTGGGTATACAATAGCCGCCAATTTGCGCACCAAGAGAGTTGATGATGGAATTTAAGGTTGATACCCACACGCATACGTACGCCAGCGGCCACGCTTATAGTACGTTGATTGAAAACGCGAAATCGGCAAAAGAGAACGGGCTGGATATGTTTTGCACGACCGACCACGCTGAATCAATGCCGGGTGCGCCTCATTACTGGTTCTTCTCTAACCAGAAAATTCTGCCTCGCTTTCTTGAAGGAGTTGCGATTATTCGCGGTGTTGAATCTAACATCATGAACACCAAGGGGGAGATCGATATTCCAGATAGCGTTGATCGCAACTTGGATTGGTTGATTGCTAGCTTTCATGAGCCAGTATTCCGCCCAGCGGACAGTGCTACGCACACTGAAGCGCTGTTGAACATCATCAAAAACGGTCGCGTTGACGCGCTAGGCCATTTAGGTAACCCCAACTTTGACTTCGATTTTGAAGCCGTGCTGAAGTGCGCAAAAGAGCACAATGTCGCGATTGAAATCAATAACACCACATTGAAAGGTAACAGCCGTGTCGGTAGCGTAGACCGTTGCCATGAGATTGCACAAATCGGTAAAGAGCTCGGTGTCTTCTTCACCACAGGCAGTGATGCGCACTTCTGCCACGATGTAGGTAACCTGAGCTTGGTTGGTGAGTTAATGGATAGAGTCGGCATCGATAGCTGCAAGGTTATTACTCACACAGCACAACAATTCTTAGCCTTCTTAGAGCGGCGAGGCCGTATGCCAATTGCAGAGTATGACGAGATTCGCAACGCATAAACTTGATTACATTTTTGGTTATGCAAGTGTTAAGGGATTGCTTTACACTGCTCGCATTAAAAAGCCGACTCAGAATTCGGCATTCAATGGAGAAGTGAAGATGTTACGTCCTTTAGTGTTGGGGTGTGTAATTGCGTTAGGCTCAACGTGCGCAATGGCAGAAGCCGTCAACTTAAAACAAAACATGAAGCAGATGAAGATGGAATTCAAACAGGCGGCAGAAGCGTCTGATATTGAAACCATGAAATCTGCGATTGATAGCTTGCAAGCGATCGTTGAACAATCTAAGCGTGGAAATTACCCACCAGAGAAGTTCGATATCTACCTAGAAGGCTTTAATAAGCTGACGGTAACGCTAGATAAGATTGAAGCGGATCTTGATGCGGGTAAGCTAGAAGAAGCGAAAGACCAACTGCGAGAAATCGATAGCCTTCGTGAAGAGTACCACGACAAACGCAACCCAAGTATCTGGAGCAAACTGTTCGGTTAATCACTCTGAGTCTTTGCCAAACAGGGTATGATATCAGCCGATAAAATTCGGCTGATTGTGCAAAGAGAAGAATGTTAAGATGCCATAAGAGCCAAATATGCTAATTACTAAGTTTTCTATCAACTTTAACTTTTGTTTTTATGGCTTTTCAATATTTTTCTTCTGGAATTAAATATAAGTATCTTTAAGATAACTTAAATTATCAAATGTTCAATTTACATAGAGTGCTTTCTTAATAATAGTTGTAGCTTGCCTATACCTAAAGCTTGTAGCCTTCGAACATTTTCTCTACTACATCCCAAATCTTTGCTAATTTCTTCTAGTGTTTCTTGGTTATACCCATGCAATCCAAACCTACGTGACAATACATTTTTTATCTTTGGGTCAAGGTTGTTATAACAAATAGAGAGTACCTGCAATGAATTGTCATTCTCCAATTTTTCTTCTGATGAATGTTGGTCCTTGAAAACTAGAGTATCTTGTAGAGATTTTGAATTTTCATCAAGAGCTGTTGGTGCATCAATCGATATAGCAACTCTATCAAAACTTAAGTTTTTATTACGCTTTCGATAGGTATGCCTAAGTAGTAAGAAATTTCATTAGGAGTGACTTCGTCACTTTTTTCCGAGATAACTCTTTGTATGCTTTTTTATAACGCTTCAATTCTTTCACGATATGTATAGGAAGGCGAACGATACCAGTTTGATTCATTAACTCACGCTCGATGTTTTGACGTATCCAGTGAGTGGCGTAAGTCGAAAATCGAAACCCTAGTTCGGGGTCAAATTTTTCTACAGCCTTTATCAATCCAATATTACCTTCTTCTATCAAATCTAAAAGTGGCATACCTCGTCCTTGATAGCGCTTAGCTATACTGACAACAAGTCGTAAATTGCAGTTTATCATTGTCAGGCGTGCAAATCGTTCTCCTTTTTTAACTGCCCGAGCATACTCTACCTCTTTTTCTTTGCTTAATATCGGATATCTACCTATTTCATATAAATATAAACTCTCAGGAGTCTTCTCACGATTTTGTATCTTTGTGTTATTTCTTTCGGTATCTCCCTTTAACTTAGAACTAGACATGCCTCTTCCTACTATAAATAAAAAAGTATGCGAAATATAACAGAATTGGTTTTCAGTAAGTAATTACATTGCTCACAGATTTTTAAAATTAAATTTGGTCTATTTTTTAAGCTCTATAATTTACGTTTCTGCACTGTTTTTTGATTAGTCTTGTTAGCAATTTTAAATTAATTTATTTTGAAATGCTTAGCTATATGATGTTTAAATGCTCATATAAATAATGAATTTTTCTTTCGTTTAATTGGCTGGTGTTTAAATTAGTTAGATTATAATATTATTCGAATTCTATTTTTGATTAAAAAGTCCCTCCATGAGGGAGGAGGGAAAGAGATATGAGTGATGCTCACAGTTCGTCGACTGTTCACTAAAAAACTACATCGACTCGAGTATAAATTTAATAGCATTCTTAGAATTTGATTTTGTGATTTGCCATGACAATATTCAAGAAAACCTGTGAGGCAGAATCCACTTATTGATTCTCTTTTTGAGCTACCACTCAGAATTGGTTACGCTGTGTGAAATTTGTTAAGTCACCGTTATGCGTAGATTAATTCCTTTTTATCGCTCCATGCTATTTGCTAGTGCTCTAAGTTGGGTGCTAGTGACGCTGATGCCTGTTATCAATGCTCATGGTAACAGCATGGGAGTGTGGGCGACGCTATGTACGCTTAACGGTTTTGAATTGGTTCAGATAGAAGAGGGCGACAACTCTGTCAGCCACAAAGGTAAGCCTTGTCCTTTTAGCCACTTCTCGACTTTTCATCACGATACACTTCCAACGACACCGATACTTTCACGACTGAGCTCGGTGATTTCTGACAGTTACACTTATTTGGCTCTAAGTGTGCGATTTGAAACACCAGTTCCTCGAGCGCCGCCAGTTTCCCTTTTCTCATAACAAAAACAATTACACGATACCCAAGTAACCTCGAGATGCTTGGTTCAGCGAGAATGACTTGGTTTGTAGACGCGGCGGCGATTTAAAGGTCTAGTGGGTCTAAATCAAGATATCGACAACAAAGTATACAAGCCAAGGCAACTCGCCCTTCGGGAGCGTGTCATTGATCCGATTGCTGCTTCAAACAACTTGGAAAGAGTTGTCTATTACACAGCGTTGTTTTCTTTGCACTCGAATCAATGACAACGCTCTGAATCCAGCATCTTGAAGTCACTTGGGTATATAGTCAGCAACACTGCCACTTCGAGCAGTGGTACTCCCGAATCTAAGTCAATTAGCGCCGCATACGAATGCGTATGTTCAGGATGCGTTTGACTGAATTTGGGTGTTCAACAATGAAAAAAGGAAAATACACATGTTGAGAAACTCGGCAAAGCCTCAACTCAAGGAAGCCTCACGCGCAAAATCCATCTACTTTATGACTTGGCGATGGCACTTCTACGCAGGTTTGTTCGTCATTCCATTTATGCTCATGCTTTCCCTCACAGGGTTGGTAATGTTGTTTGATGACGAAATCGAACTGGCTCGATACGAAGCGACATTACAAGTTTCACCACAAGAGCAAATGGCTCCTGTATCTGCACAACTGGAAACCGTAAAGCAGGCGTATCCCGATTTTAATGTCACTCAATTTTTACCTGCTAAAACGGCCGATATTGCTAACCGATTCTCGATTCAAAACCAAGAAGGCAGCTCACTGATTGTTGCAGTAAATCCTTACACAGGAGACGTACAAGGCACCATTAATCGTGGTGATAGCATCTATGAACTGATGAACAGCATTCACGGCACGTTGCTCATCGGCGACCTAGGCGACCGTTTAATTGAAATCGCCGCAAGTCTGGGGATTTTGCTGTTGGTATCTGGTTTGTACCTTTGGTTACCTAGAGACAACGCCAGTCGCGCCGGCTTTTTGAAAATTCGCTTTAACAATGGCCCTCGGATTTTGATGCGTGACCTGCATGCGAATTTAGGTGGCGTGCTGTCGATTGTTCTGTTGTTCTTTTTGATTTCAGGTTTGTCTTGGGCAGGGATCTGGGGAGCGAAAATGGTGCAAGCTTGGAATACTTTCCCAACCTATTACACGTGGGGTGAAAAACCGGAATCCACACTGACACATAAAGATCTTAACCATGGAGCTTCAGAAGAGATGCCATGGAACTTAGAGCTTGCTGCTGTGCCAGAATCGAAAGATAAGCCCGCTCACGATCATGCCAATATGAAGGAAGAGATGGCATACGCAGGCAGTCATGATGCGCTCTCCATTGATGATATCATCCTCAAGGCTGAAATGATGGGCTTCACTGGCTATAAGCTGTTTTTGCCACGCTCTGAGACGGGCGTTTACACCGTTGCAGCTAACTCTATGGGCGGCGATATTTCCGACCCAAGACAAGATCGCACCAGTCACTTTGACCAATACTCCGGTCGTTTGTTGGTGGACGTCACATGGCAAGATTACAGCGTATTTGCCAAGTTCATGGCAGCAGGTGTGTCATTGCATCAAGGTGATGTCAGTGTGCTTAACAAAGTACTCAACGTGGTGTTCTGTTTGGCGTTCATCTTAATCTCAATCACAGGTGTGGTGATGTGGTGGATTCGTCGCCCTAGCCGCAGTGCAGCATTGGGGGCGCCACCTAAGTTTCAGCAAGATGGCATTTGGAAGCTTGGTTTGGCAACGTTAGTCGTATTGTGTCTGGCGTTCCCGATGGGCGGTTTGGCGATTGTGACGGTTCTCGCATTGGATTGGTTGTTGTTCAACCGAGTCGAGAAGCTGAAAACAGCGTTGAATTAGCAAAACAGATAATAGTGGAATAGTAAAAGAGCCAGCTAAGTGCTGGCTCTTTTTATTTCTGGTAAATCTCCAGCGGCAAGCCATCTGGGTCTTGGAAGAAGGTAAAGGCTTTGCCTGTGAATTCGTCAATACGAATTGGCTCAACTTCAACGCCATTCGATTCTAGGTAGGCTTTTATTTGTTCAACATCATCAACCAAAAACGCAAGATGTCGCAGGCCTTGTGCTTCGGGAAAGCTCGGTCTCTCTGGTGCGCCAGGAAAGCTAAACAGTTCCACTTGGCTGCCGTCAGGTAAAGCGAGGTCAAGCTTGTAGGAGTCTCTGGCTTCGCGATAGTTTTCAGCAATGACTTTCAATCCCAACACTTCAGTGTAAAAGCGTTTTGACCTTGGGTAATCGCTGCAAATGATCGCGACGTGATGAATAGCCTTAAACATGGTTAGCCTCTTCAAACATGGCTCGTATCCTCAAGCATGGTTAGTGTCCTCGGAGACTAAATGCTCCTTAACGAAGTCGATAAACACGCGCAGACGAGCAGGCATGTATTTGGTTTGCGCATACTGCATCGCGATAGCGCCGTGGTAGTTACTCTTTATCATCCAATCCGGCAGAACCTCCACCACTTCTCCTTGCTCTAACGCGTCTTTGATCACGAAGTCATGGAAGATCCCTATTCCCAAGCCAGACTTAACCCCGTTCAAGCGCATTTGAGAATGGTTGACGGCGTAGCGTCCACTTACTGCAATCGAGTGGAACGCTTCCTCTTTAAAGAACGACCAGATGTTGTCTTTGTCGTTCTCGGCAAGGTAAATGCAGTCGTGCTGTTCAAGCTCCGTGGGATGCTCAGGCATACCGTGTTTGGTGAGGTAATCTGGAGAGGCACATAAAACGAGATTGGTCTTGCTGATCTCTTTGAGTACCAGATTCTCATCGGGTTTGTCGGTGAGCTTAAATGCGACATCAATTCCTTGGCGGAAAAGGTCAATCTCACCATCTGCTGCACGCAGCTTAAGCTGTATATTTGGATAACGTTCTAGGAATGGCAACACAAATGGTTGAAGCACCGAATTAAGAAATGCTTCAGGGGCTGCCACTGTGAGTGCGCCTGTTGGCTCAGCATGATCTTCTGCAGATAACTCAACGGCTTGCTGCGCGGCATTCACCATTGCGATGCTTTGGTCGTAAACCTTTTGCCCAGCTTGAGTAATGATCAACTTGCGAGTCGTGCGCTCAAACAGTTTCACCGAAAGGGCTTGCTCTAGTCGGGTGATCAACTTACTTAAAGCCGATGGCGTCACGCCGAGTTGTTTGGCTGCAGCGGTAAAACTGCCTTCGTTTACCACTAAGATAAACGAAGCAAGATCAGGAAGTAGGGCAATGAGTTTTGGATTAACCATAGTTGTTCAGTTCTGCGCTGCGGAATAACGATATTGTCTGGTACGGTTTCACGAGGTTCAAGTGTCACCGTCTCGCTTTAACGATATTTTGCCAAAAATACATGGAGTGCAGGCAAGCCAGATTCACCAGTATGGTATTGCTGCCAACAGTGATAAATGGCCGTTTCGTGGTCTGCAATCAACTCGATAGCTTCTCGCTCAGCGATTGAATACTGCTGTGAAGCTTTCACTTCTTCATGCCACTCTCGATACTTGACCTCATAAGGTTCTACCCATTTCAGAAGAGTCGCCACCAACTCTTGCCATGGTAAATCAATCCACTTGGTTGCATCTGCCAAGCCTTTACCCAGCATCTCTTGGTGTCGACTTTCGATATCCATGCCATTTGTCAGCAGTACAGGTTTGAGCTTTTCTGCGGTGAGTTCTTCCACTTCAATCAAGGTTTGCCACAGCGTTTGTTGTTCACTTTGGGCGTAATGGCTCAAGTAGTGATTGAAAAAAGCGATGCCGTAGATTTCGCCATAGTAGGCAGACAGAACGTTATGAATCATGGTGAGAATCGTGATTTAAACAGGGAATATCGCATTGTAGGAGGGGAAAGCGCGAAGTGTAAATAGCTGATTAAGAGTAAAAATTGCTGCTGAAAAAAATCGTACAGAACTTGTGAGAATTTTATGAGAATTCGATGAACTTGCTGATAGATTTGCTCGTCATTCTTAGAGGCAAGAACGCAAAACGTTCGAAACGTAATGCTTAACCTACTCAAGTCACGAACAAAGAAGTAAAGCCGTACACATGGACTTGGGTAGTTCAACCCTCATTAAAGGATGGAATCACAATGAAAAAACGTACCCAACTCGGACTCGTCATGACTTCAGTCGCTATGGCACTAGGCTCTGCATCAGTGAATGCGGCGGAATTGGAAATCACCGTGACAAACGCAACCAAAGGTATCTACTTTACGCCACTTATTGTTGCTGCACATGGCTCTGATCTTCAAATGTTTAGAACGGGTCAAGCAGCAACGCCAGAACTAGAAGCAATGGCAGAAGGCGGTGATATCTCTGGGCTTGCTAGTGTGATTGGTAACGCTGGTGGTGCGGTAGTTGAGAATCCTGCTGGTGGTATTTTGAATCCGGGTGTGGCAACCACCTTCATTTTGGACAGTGGCGACCACGGTTATCTTTCTCTGAGCGCGATGTTGCTGCCAACTAATGACGGTTTTGTCGGTCTGGATAGCTGGAAGATTCCAACGGAAGCGGGTACATACCGAGCAACGCTAAGAAGTTACGATGCCGGTACAGAAGCGAACGATGAACTTGCGTCTAGCATGCCAACCCCACCTTTCATTACCTTTGGTACTGGCGGCACAGGCGTTGAAGCTACGGTAACTAACGACAAAGTTCACGTGCATCCGGGTAACCTTGGTGATAGCGATCCAACCGGCGGCATCAGTGACCTAGACAGCAGCAGCCATCGTTGGTTAAACCCAGTTGCAACCATCACAATCGTTGTGAAGTAAGGGGGATGTATGAAATACAGAATCTTACTAGTAGCAGCTTCAGTCGGCTTGCTCGCTGGTTGTCCAAGCGATGATGATAATGACGTAGTGAAATCGTACCGCTACACCGTCAACGTGGCGAACTTGACTGCGAATCAACCTATGTCTCCGCTTGCGGTACTCACTCACAATGGTGACTACCAACTGTTTGAAATAGGACAAGCGGCATCTGTTGAACTTGAACATCTCGCCGAAGGCGGTAGTAACGCTGAGCTGATTGAATTGATGAACAGCAATGACAGTGTTTACCAAGGTATTTCGGGCAATGGATTGGTGTTGCCGGGTGCATCGGACGAAGTCACCATCACGGTTGACCCTAGTCGTTACGGTTACTTGTCTGTGGCGTCTATGTTTGTGAATACCAATGATGCCTTTGTTGGTGAAACAGGGCTGTCGCTAAAATCGTTAGCGGTCGGTGAAAGCTATGAAATGAGCATGAACGTTTGGGACTCCGGTACGGAGCTGAACGATGAGCTTGCCGCAACCATTCCGGGTCCTGCAGGAGGTGGTGAAGGTTTCAATGCTGTTCGTAATGATAGCAATGATGTCGTTGCTTTCCATGCTGGTGTTATTAGCCAAGATGACGGATTAGCAAATTCTGCGCTCTCTGCTAACCACCGCTTCTTAAACCCTGGTGCGAAAGTCACCATCACTCGAGTCGAATAAAACAGGCTCCGATGACGTCTCCTTTCCAAAGTGCTTGTACTAAGCGCATCCCTCATGGCGTCATCGGAACCTTTTTTGAAAGAATTTCTAATTTGTTCCGGTCATGTGCAAAGTGAGGATACTTGAAGGCAAGGAAAGGACCATGGAACAACAGGTAATCAATTTAGTCGCGAACATCTTGCTGGTGGAAGATGACGATGATTTGGCGGAACTGGTTCAAATGCATCTCAAGTTTCAAGGGCATCAAGTGTTGAGAGCAACGAATATCGCCGAGGCTAAAGCGCAATATCAACAGCAATCTTTTGATTTATTGATACTTGATAGGGGTTTGCCAGACGGTGATGGTCTCGACGTCTGCCATTATTTGCGCCAGAAACAAGATTGGAGTCCGGTACTTATGCTGACAGCCAGAGATGGGGAGATGGATAAAGTCGACGGTTTAGAAGCGGGAGTGGATGATTATATTACCAAGCCATTTAGCGTATTAGAGTTCCAAGCGCGAGTCCGCAATGTGCTGCGTCGTGTTAGCCATACCACGGAAGTGCAAACGGATAAAAACGTCGTAGAAGATGCGATGGATTTTGGTCCGTTAAAAATTATTCCAGAGTTGCATCAAGTCTCTTTGCATGACAAGGACGTGACCCTCACTGCGACCGAGTTTACCTTGCTTCAATTCCTCGCGACGCGTCCGGGTAGAGTCTATAGCAAAGATGAGTTGCTCGACCACGTTTGGAACACCAACCATTCCGGTTATCACCATACCGTGTGTAGCACCATCAACCGCTTACGTAGCAAGTTGTCTTTGTCTGATTCTGATCATCATTTCATCCAGACCATCTGGGGTGTTGGGTATAAATTTCAACCTAGACAATGACTTGGTGAATTTATGTGTTGTCATGTTCTCAATCACGCTCACAACCAATATTGCTGTTTAGGGAGGCGATAAAATGAGCTTCAAATCTCGCTTAGTGATATTCACAAGCTTATGGTTTTTGTTGGCAGCAATGGTGATAGGCCTCACTTACAATTGGCAGAAAGAGACGATTGAGTTGCGTACCAAGCAGAGCTTGCACAAAGACCTTGCAAGCCATATGCGCGATGATAGCCCATTGATGATAGGTACCGATTACAACCCCAAAGCGCTTAAATCTATCTTTCATACGCTCATGCTGATCGGTCCTGATTTCGAAATTTACTTTCTTGATAGTCAGGGCAATATCACTACCCATGCAGCGCCAGAAGGGGCAGAGATCATGGGTAAAGTGGATCTCCAGCCCATCAAGCAATTCTTAAATGACGAACCCTTTCCTATTTTGGGGGAAGACCCTCGTAATCGTGGTGAACACAAAGTGTTTTCCGTTGCCGCGATTGAAGAGCTCGGCTCGACCTTGGGTTATCTCTATGTTGTGATTGGCAGCACCAGACATGATGCCATTGCCAGCGCACAGGTCGACACACCTTATATTGCGCTAGCGGGGTTAGTTTTGGTGTCGATTTTAGGCTTTGCATTGGGCGCTTATGTACTGGTAAAGCGCAGCTTGTTGAATCCAATTGAGCGCGTCACTAATCAGCTTCAACAGCAAGCAGAACATGATTTTCGTCTACAACCCGATTTTACTCGTCAAGTGCCGGAGTTAGTGCCGATCGCGAACTCTTACCAGATGATGGCGAAGCACATTCAGCAGCAGTTTTTACAGTTAGAATATCAATCTTCTCATCGTCGCCAGAGCTTGCTGCAACTTAGCCATGATTTGAAAACACCGCTATCGAGCGTACTTGGGTATTTGGAGACGTGGCGTTTGCAGCATCCGGAGTCTGATCCTCTGATTGACGTGGCTTTTCGAAATTGTGAGAAGCTTTCAACGCAATTGCACTCATTGCTTGATTCGGCGCGCAAAGAAGCGCCAATACCAAACTACGAGTATCGACCTGTCGATCTTGAGGCACTGATGACCGAATGTACCGAGACGATGCAGAGCCAGTTTTCTCGCAAAGAAGTCGTATTGAAAATGGATGTCGACGATAAGATTCAAACCGTAGGTGATAAAGGTTTACTAGAGCGCCTAGTGCTTAATCTGCTAGAAAATGCGCTGCGCCATAGTCCTATGGGTTCGGAGGTTCATTGCCAAGCGCGTTTGAGTGAGGATAAATCGCGTATCCATTTTACCTTTGTTAATCATATCGAGCACGAAGCAGAGAGCGGTTCTTTAGGGATAGGCACTAAGATTGTTCAATCGATATTAATGCTGCATCACAGTTATCTTGAGACCAGCGATACGTCGTGTCTGTACCAACAGAAGTTTACGTTGAGAGCCGTGTGAACGTTTTGTTCTCAGCGTAGCCGTGCTCCATTCATCAAAAGCCCTCCTACTGGGTGTTTTTCTATGCCTCTATTTTAAGGCTTCTCGCTTTAGGAAAAACGCCTCGCCAAAATAGCTAATTTGACAACTTAGTATGTTTATCTTGAATAATTGATTAAATTTTTTTCAAAGACTATATACAAATCAAATTAAACCAAAAGGTACATATTGTTACATATTTAACGTGCTAGAAGCGATATTAACCTTGTTGTCTAATTTGTGATTTAAATATTACAAATCATTAATTTGTATTTCTAAGGGAAGTTATAAATTGATTTGTGATTTATATTGGTAATAAGTGTTTTAATGAATATTCTGTTATGTGTTTAGTTGTTTATTTAATGTTGTATAAAATGTTGCTTATATCATCACTCGAGATGAAAAAGTGGAACTAAAGTCACTTAATAGCAGCGAGAACCCATAAACTATAGGTCTATTAGGTAATAATAGTTTAGTAACAGATAGTTACGGATTCATAATTTATAATATGGCTAAACTTCCGACAAGGATCGAAAAGATGAGCGACAAGGAATCTATTCAGACTAATCGCAGCCGCCGCAATTTTTTAAAAGGTGCAACTGGTGCAGTTGTGGCTGGCGTCAGTGCTTCAGCGTTTTCTGGTGCTGTTCAAGCAAAGGAACCGAATATCGACTGGAGCCGTCTAGGTAAAAAGAACGATAAGCGCTTTTGGCGTAAAGTTCAAAAGCAGTTTGTATTGGATAAACGAACGACTTACATGAATATTGGTACGACGGGTTCGATGCCAAAACATGTTCTTGAAGGATACGAAGACAACAACAAAATCGTTGCTAAGTACCCGTGGGATATGAAAGACAAGTTTGGCGCTTGGCCTCATGTTTCTGAAATGGTGACAGACGTTGCACCAGGCTTTGGTGCTAATCCAGACGAAATCATTTTGAGTCGTAACACTACCGACGGTTTATGTTCAATCATCAACGGTCTGCATTTCGAGCCGGGTGATGTAATCTTAACTACTCACCACGAACACGTTGCTGCAACGTCACCAATGAATGTGGCAAAACACCGCTTCGGTGTCGAGGTCGTTGAAATTCAACTTCCTGTTTTCACGGGCACGGAAGAGGTTTCAGAAGAAGATTACATTCAAGCCTTCCGTGAAGCGATTGAAGCGCACCACAATGTTCGCCTCATCGTGTTCTCTCACATTACCTACAAAACAGGTACAACGCTGCCAGCCAAAGCGATTTGTTCTCTAGCAAAACAGCACGGTATCCCAACATTAGTTGATGGTGCGCACACTGTCGGTATGTTCGACTTAGACTTCCACGATATGGATTGTGACTTCTATGCAGGATCTGGCCATAAGTGGCAGTGTGGTCCGGGCGCGACAGGTATCTTGTATGTACGTGATAACGGCAACCGTTTGAATGAGTACTGGAGCGATCGTGAAAATCCACTGTGGTTGATCAATTCTTCTCTTTCTCACGCTGATCATCTAGGCAAGCAATTGCAAATGCAATACATTGGTAACGATAACTACCCGGCAAAACAAGCACTTGCTGATAGCTGTAAGATGTGGGATGAGATTGGCCGTGACCGCATTCAAGAGCGTGTACTAGAGCTGAGCGATCTATGTAAGACGCTGCTTAACGAAGCGTTACCACATGCTCAGATGTATTCGCCAAACGTGGAAGGTTTAACCAGTGGCCTAACAACGTTTAACCCATTAAGCGATGTGACAGATAAAGAGCGATTGACTCTGTTCCGTGACCGTCTTCGTGAAGAATACGGATACATCATCCGTACAACAAACTTCAAGCTGTACAAAGACGACGCTTACGAGACGCAAGCACTGCGCATCTCGACTCATTTATTCCATGATGAGAAAGATGTGGAAAGTCTTGTCGAAGCGATTACGGATCTTTACTACTCGTTCTAACCTTGTTGAACTGTCAAAGCGCCCTTTAATGGGCGCTTTGTAGAAGAGAGGGATATTCACCATGTCAGTGAAAACAATCAAACGAACCATGACGGCACTTGCCATTGGGGTGGCATCATTTATGTCGACTTCTGTCTCGGCTGGCGATCTGCAAGACATCAAAGATCGAGGTGTGCTACGTCATATCGGTGTACCTTACGCGAACTTCGTTTCGTACATTGACCAAGGCGAAATGCAAACACTGACCGGTCTTGATGTCGATATCATAAAAGGGTTCGCAAAATCTCTCGGCGTTCGCTATCAATACGTACCAGCGCAATGGAACAACGTAGTAGGTAAGCTGACAGGCCAGCAAGTTGAGTACAAAGATGCACAGCTTGTCGTCGGTGAGAAGATGGCAGTGGAAGGTGACCTGATTGCGAATGGTGTGACTATCCTCGATTGGCGTAAAAACGTGATCGATTTTTCAGATGATTACTTTCCTTCTGCGGTATGGTTGATCGCTCGAACAGATTCAACGCTAACGCCGATCACACCAACAGGCTCCGTGGAACAAGACATTAATAAAGTGAAAGCGCTCATTAATGGACGCGAAGTACTCGCGATGGAGCACTCATGCTTAGACCCGAACCTTTACAATCTGTACGACACCGGTGCGAAGGTGATCCTGCCTGATGGCCAGCGCCGTTTGAATGAGATGGTGCCCGCCATCATGAAGAACGATGCAGAGAGTACACTGCTGGATGTGGCAGACACATTGATTGCATTAGAGAAGTGGCCAGGTGAGATCAAAGTCATTGGTCCAATTTCAGAAAACCAAAAAATGGCAGTGGCTTTCCGTAAGGGCTCTCCTGAACTAAAAGCCGCATTTAACCAATATTTGAATTCAATTAAGCAAGATGGGACCTACCAAGCCTTGGTCGAGAAATACTACCCATCTATTTACTATTTCTATAATGACTACTTCTTAGAAGATAGTAAGAAAGATATATGAGAAAGTCTGTAAAAAAAATATCAAGCCAAAGAATCATCACCATTAGTGCGATTTTAGTGTCGCTCTACTTGGCGATGATTATTACGGTAACGAGTTTAGGTCAAAATAAATTAAAAGATTCACAACACCGAGAACTTGACTTAAAGGTGAAAAGTTACGCAGGTACCCTTGATAATTTATTTACGCTTGCCAGCGAAGATGTCGATCATTTATCCACCGATAAAACGGTGCAGACTTTTTTTGCCAACCTTGCTTCCGGGATGTCGATGGAATACGGGTTAGGCGCGAGCTTGATCAATTTGAAGCGTAAGCTCCAAGAGAAAGCAGAAGCGAAAACCGTCAATAATCAAATCATCTATAAAAAGCTGACATTAATCGGGTTAGATGGCTCTACTATTGTGACCACTGGCGAAAAAACCGATCACCGTATAGACACTTCCCGACTGCTTAACGAGCACGATCACCCTGAAGAAGTCAGAGCGATACGAGAGGGCGGCAAAGTCCTTATTCAAGTGGTTAAGCAAGTGATGTTCTCTGGTAAGCCTGTTGGCTACTTGATTGCAGACATCAACAAACAAGTGGTGATTTCCCAACTGACTAACCAGGAACACGAAGACAGCTACAGTCGTATGGTGTTGAAGATCAATGATGTTGAAATGGAAGTGTGGGACTCGATCAGTCGCAAACTCGAACAAGAAAACATCACGGCACCAGAAGCGTTAGCTCAAGAGTTAAAGCAAAAAATCTACTTTGAAGTTCCGATCGAACATCATCACTTTAAATTAATGGCGTGGTTTGAGTCATTAAGTGAACGTGACATCTACACCTCTCGTCTGTTCATCAATGGTTTGAGTGTTCTCGCTATCATGATTGTCGTTGGACTACTGTACGCATTCACGCTTAATAACACTCGTGTCGAACTGAAAATCAAACTGGAAGAAGAGAAAAAGCGTAAAGATTTCTTGTCTCAGCAAAACGAGCGTTTAACCAGTGAAATTGAGCGCCGTAAATCGTCCGAGATGGAACTGGCATATCAAGCCAAACATGATGCACTTACTGGTTTGCCTAACCGTGTTTATGGTTCTGAACGTTTGGATTTAGAGTTGTCACGCGCAGAGCGAATGAAATCAAACGTACTGGTCATGTTTATCGACCTTGATCACTTTAAACAAATCAATGATTCAATGGGGCACTTCGTTGGTGACGAAGTGTTAAAGCTGGCGGCAGAGCGATTGCACAACGCAGTACGTAAAACCGATTTGTTGGCACGCATTGGTGGTGATGAATTCCTATTGGTTATCCCTGATTTACAAGATGCCGACAGCGCAAAACGTTTTGCAGCTACCGTGCTGTCGGTATTCAATGAGCCGTTCGTTTGGCAGAACCACGAGTTCTTCCTGTCGGCGAGTGTCGGTATGTCGGTGTTCCCTGAAGATGGCGACAATGCAGAGCAGCTACTGGCGTGTGCGGACATGGCGATGTACCGAGTGAAACAAGATGGCCGTAATGCATTCTGCTTCTATGATCACAACATGAACCAAGATTTGCAGCGCTTTCTAGAGCTAGAAAGTCGTCTTCGTCATGCCATTTCTCATGATCTTCTGGAGCTGTATTACCAACCTATTATCGATCTCGATAGCGGCGTCATTGTTGGTGCAGAGGCTCTGATGCGTTGGAACGACGAGAAGTTTGGCTTTGTGAATCCAGAAGAGTTTATCTCCATCGCCGAAAAGAACGGTCTGATTCACCAGCTGGGCGACTTTGCGATTCGTCAAGCTTGCCAACAGGCGGCACAGTGGCAGGACGTTGCTCCTCTGTTTGTGTCGGTAAACTTCTCAAGTGTGCAGTTTAGATACTGCGATCGACTTTTCGAACAGATCAAGCAGCACATAGAAGAGTCGGGCTTGTCACCTGAATTGTTTGATGTGGAAGTGACAGAGAGCTTGCTGTTCAACCACAGTAGCGACTTGATGGAGATGCTAGACAACTTACGAGCACTGGGCGCTAAGCTCACCATTGATGATTTTGGTACGGGTTACTCGGCGTTGAGTTACTTACAGAAGTTCCCGTTTGATCGCCTTAAGATCGACCGCAGCTTCTTGCAGAACATGTTTGAGAATGAGTCCGACCGTGAGCTTGTGAATGTGATTATTGCGATGGCGAAAGCGCTGAATCTGAAGATTGTTGCAGAAGGCATCGAAGAACAGCGTCATGTGGATTACTTGAAAAACCTAAACTGTGAGTTCGGGCAAGGTTTCCACTATAGCCGACCATTACCCGCTAAGGACTTTGAAGCGCTTTTAGCTAAGCCAACTTGGCTATAACTCCTTTCATTACAACGTCATAGAAAAGCATTAATTGGATTCGTGCCTCGGATTCATTAATGCTTTTCCACCTTGAGGGATAATCGTTTTTCCTTCCTTGAATTACACTACACTTAATTGATAAGTAAATGCCTGTGATGCCCGTCACATAAAGGCTCAACCTCATTCTAATCGAGTAAAAACTCGACAATATAAACAGGAAGGAATTGCGAATGTCTTCTGCATTTTACCAACAGATTGAACAGCAAATTGAAGAAGTGAAGGCGGAAGGCCTTTACAAAGCAGAGCGTATCATCACGTCTCAACAGCAAGCAGCGGTTAAAATCTCTACTGGTGAAGAAGTTCTGAACTTCTGTGCGAACAACTACCTTGGTCTTGCTAACCACCCAGCGCTTATCGAAGCGGGTAAAGCGGGTATGGACGAGCACGGTTTTGGTATGGCTTCAGTACGTTTCATCTGTGGTACTCAAGACATCCATAAAGAGCTTGAGCAGAAGCTTTCTAAGTTCCTAGGTAAAGAAGACACGATTCTTTACACCTCATGTTTCGATGCAAACGCGGGCCTATTTGAAACTATCCTAGGCAAAGAAGACGCAATCATCTCTGACGCACTAAACCACGCGTCAATCATCGATGGTGTTCGCCTATGTAAAGCGATGCGTTTCCGTTACTCAAACAACAACATGGAAGAGCTAGAGCAACAACTGATTGCTGCGAAAGAAGCAGGCGCTCGCCATATTCTTATCGTAACGGACGGCGTGTTCTCAATGGACGGCGTAGTAGCAAACCTTCCTGCTATCTGCGACCTAGCAGAGAAGTACGGCGCATTGACGATGGTTGATGATTCTCACGCTGTTGGCTTCATGGGTAAAACTGGTGCAGGTACGCACGAGCACCACAACGTGGTTGACCGTATCGACATCATCACTGGTACGCTAGGTAAAGCAATGGGTGGCGCTTCAGGCGGTTACACGTCTGGTAAAGCAGAAGTGATTGACTGGCTACGTCAGCGTTCTCGTCCATACCTATTCTCTAACTCTGTTGCACCAGCAATCGTAAGCGCTTCTATCCGCGTTCTAGACCTACTAGAAGAGAGCGGTGACCTACGTGACCGTCTATGGGAAAACGCTGCACACTTCCGTACTCGTATGGAAGACGCTGGTTTCACAATGGGTGGTGCTGATCACGCAATCATTCCAATCATGCTTGGCGATGCAAAAGTAGCAGCAGAATTCGCAGAGCGCGCTTTAGAGAAAGGCATCTACGTAATTGGCTTTTCATTCCCTGTTGTACCAAAAGGTCAAGCGCGTATCCGTACTCAAATGTCTGCGGCGCACTCTCGTGAGCAACTAGACCGCGCAATCGACGCGTTCATCCAAGTTGGTAAGGACATGGGCATCATCTAAGTTTCGTTTCCCCTTCCTAGCCTCCTCCTAAAACATAGGAGAGGGATTAGATTGGAAGGAGAAAGAGTTTACGCTTAAAGATAAAAGGCTTTCCCAACTCTTCTGAGTCGGCTCATGGGCAAAGCCTTTATTTCTTCTTTAAACGCATTAGATGAAAGAATTTTTTGTCACGCATAGAGCGGGGCAATGTTTGGTGAATACTATGAAAATTAAAGCATTATCAAAGCTAAAGCCTGAAGAAGGCATCTGGATGACTGAGGTTGATAAACCTGAAGTTGGCCATAACGACATTCTGATCAAAATTAAGAAAACCGCTATTTGTGGTACAGACGTACACATCTACAACTGGGACGAATGGTCACAAAAGACAATTCCAGTGCCTATGGTTGTCGGTCACGAATACGTGGGTGAAGTGGTTGCAATTGGTCAGGAAGTTCGTGGCTTTGAAATCGGTGACCGCGTATCTGGCGAAGGTCACATCACATGTGGTCACTGTCGTAACTGTCGTGGCGGCCGTACTCACCTATGTCGTAACACGATTGGTGTGGGCGTTAACCGCGAAGGTGCATTCGCAGAATACCTAGTGATCCCAGCATTCAACGCGTTCAAGATCCCTGAAGGCATCTCTGACGATCTAGCGTCTATCTTTGACCCGTTTGGTAACGCAGTACACACCGCGCTTTCTTTCGACCTAGTAGGCGAAGATGTGCTAATCACTGGTGCTGGCCCAATCGGTATCATGGCTGCTGCAGTTGCGAAGCACGTTGGTGCTCGCCACGTAGTGATCACAGACGTGAACGAATACCGTCTAGAACTTGCACGTAAGATGGGCGTAACACGTGCAGTAAACGTTGCTGAAGAGAAATTGGAAGACGTAATGTCTGAACTAGGCATGACAGAAGGCTTTGACGTAGGTCTAGAAATGTCTGGTAACCCAGCCGCATTCAACTCGATGCTAACGGCAATGAACCACGGTGGTCGTATTGCACTACTAGGTATTCCACCATCAGACATGGGTATCGACTGGAACCAAGTTATCTTCAAAGGCTTGGTGATCAAAGGTATCTACGGCCGTGAAATGTTCGAAACTTGGTACAAGATGGCTTCACTGATCCAATCGGGTCTGGATCTATCGCCAATCATCACGCACCACTACAAGATTGATGACTTCCAAGAAGGCTTCGATGTAATGCGCAGCGGTATGTCAGGCAAAGTTATTCTTGATTGGGAATAAGGTCGCGATAAAGCAGCCTAAAACCTCTTGATACAGATTAATAAAAGCGCCCCAAGTGAACCTTGGGGCGTTTTTTTGTTTTTAATGACAGACTATTTTGTTGAACAGCGCTTCGTTTACAACTCAAACTCATTACTACTTCAGCGTTAGCGCTTTATTACAATTGTTCCTGTTTCAACTACACGAGAATCCTTTGACGCCATGACTTTTGCCGTGTGCTTTTCTGATGAGAAAAGAGTTTTAGCTGATGTCGTGGATCAGCCAAGAGCTGGCGCATGTGCTTGCTTGTGATAATGGATTTCACAACGGCGTGTTCTCGGTGGTAATACTTTGTCCTTATCTGAACCTGATAACTTTCTAATCATCGACTTATCAATTACATAAAATGTGGAGATCATTTCCAAATTTAGCAGGTAAACATAGATTGCGTAGCGCGAGCTAATCCATTTTCTTCATTCCTTTGTTAATACTGCATGCGTGAACATATGCATAAGAAAGTGTTCATTACTTAACCATAGATATAAAAGGAAATGAAAATGAGAAAGTCACTGACAGCACTTGGTTTAGCATTGGTATTTGCAGGCTCAGTAAACGCGGCAAACTGGGGCTATGAGGGTGAGCACGGCCCTGCAAATTGGGGCGAGTTCGCATCTGAATGTGCGAAAGGCCAAAACCAAAGTCCAATCAATATCGAATCAGCGACCGAAGCAAAGCTAGAAAAACTGGATTTCGATTACGAAGGTAAGGCGATTTCACTGCTGAATAACGGCCACACTTTACAGACCAGTTTAGAAGGCAAAAATACGCTCACTATTGATGGTAAAGAATTTACACTAAAGCAGTTCCACTTCCATACACCATCTGAAAACCATGTAGATGGTAAAGAATATCCACTAGAAGCACACTTTGTGCATGCCGACAAAGTTGGCCATCTGGCCGTTGTTGCGGTGTTCTTTAAATTGGGTGACGAAAATCCAGATCTAGCGAAGCTGCTCACTAACATCCCAACTAAAGATCAGAACGTAGCCATCAAGGTTCCATTTGATGCTGACGCGCTTATCCCAAGTGATAAAGATTACTACCGCTTCAATGGCTCTCTGACTACGCCACCGTGCTCTGAAGGTGTTCGCTGGTTGGTAATCAAAGAGACACAAACCATCTCCCCAGAGCAGGTGAAAGAGTTTGCGAAAGCGATGGGGCAAAACAACCGCCCAATCCAACCGCTTAACGCTCGAATGATTCTAGCGCAGCAATAATGGTTGAAGTGACCAGTCATAAAAAAGCCCGCTGATTAAGCTGACTCTTGATCACTAGACTTGTGATCAAGAGACAGCCTTTTTGGGGGATGGTAAGCTCCTTTGTCTCGACACTTGGTAACGCTTGCGCATAGTCGTAAAGCTTTTGAGCGTGTTCTTCTAGACAACGACTTTGCATTGAGCGAACGACAAAGCGCTGCTGATGTTGACGTTTATAAGTCAAGTATTCGAATAGGTCTGCTTCTCGGTCACAGACCGAGATAACATCTAACATTTTATCCC